>JADDPY010000268.1 GCA_016781635.1 Rubrobacter sp. | reverse complement strand
CATCCCCGCCCTGCATCACCCACTCCTCGAAGCGTCGCCTGTCGTTCGCGACCTCCGGAATCTACTCCTAGTTCCCGGGCCGCTCAATCTGCCACCATTCTCTCCCCTCCCCGCTCGTGCTAAACGGTGCTTCCCAAAACCCGGGCCGTCCCGCCGAGGGCGTGGAGAAGCTTGGTGAGCCGCAAGAGAGGCTTCGTACCGCTGTTTCGGACGACGGCGCTCCGCTGACACGAGAGCGGACGCTCTTTCTTCCGGCGTGCCTCCCGGCGTCGTGAGCTTGGCCGCCTCCGGCCGCGCCCCGACAGCCGTCCCCGTCTCTCGTCGCTCCTTGAATCGTGGTGAGCTGCGGGATGGGGTACAGCCGAGGTATAGGCTCTGTCAGCAGACCGACCCGTAATGTCTGCAACCTATAGCTGTCACTCCGATGGCGGCAGAATCTGCCGGGGTTACGCATTTTCTAACGACTGCAAGCTAGTATCTCATGTCCCCCGAGGTGAAGGGTACGATTGATCGCGCACCACCGCCTCCTCGGGCTCGAATCTCACCAACAGCACGGACGCTGGATCATCCAGTCCATCCACGAACCTTTCCCGGTCCCATGCCGTCTCGTCCTCGCCGAGGTACCGTGCCAGTATCCTTTTGGCCCTCGGCAAGTCCCAAGGCTCCAGCGACGCTCTCCCTCGGAAACCGACGTGCTGGACCAGACCGCTTTCGGGATCAAAGTCCACGATCCCCACGGCGCAACGGGGGTCTTGCCGGATGCGCTCGTGGAAGGTGTTCTCGTCCAGTACGGCGATGATCCAGAGTGCGCCCTCCTCCCATCCGAACCATACTGGCGAGTCGCGAGGGCCGTCTTCGGAGGCGGTCGCCAGATGAGCGAACAAGGGTCTGGAGAGAAACTCGTCGAGGTCCATGTTCTCGGCCTTTCTACCCACGATCCGCATCTTTCGGCCTCCTCCTGTTAGATAGCCTCCGCGTACGTAAACAGGATCTGCTGCAGCTCATCGGGAAGCCGAGGCTGGCGGGGCGCGTACTCCTCCAGCTTTACGACCTTCATCCATCCCTCCTCACCGAGAGCCTCTCCTAGATCGAAGAGCCTGAGCTGTGATGGCACGATCGTGGTCTCGAAGAGCGTATGGCCCTTCACCCTCCGCAGCCTGCCGACAGCGGTCACACCGGTCGCTGGCTCGCACTCGACCTCGTAGCGGGAGAGCGCCTCTCCGCCGTACTCGACGGTTAGCTCATCCTCGGCCACCCACACGGCGACCTCCATCCCGGCAAGCCCCTCCTCGGCGTAGAGCCGGTGGCGCTGGAGGGTGAGATAGCCGAGACTATCCAGGGTGCGTGTGTGGCGGGCCGAGAAGAAGGCTCGGGCCAGGTCCTCTTCTCTAAAGCGTGGTGTCCTGACCCAAGAGAGTACCGCCGACGGCGAGCGCCTGCCGTCTTTGCGATGCTGGTGGGCGTAATGCTCCTGGAGGTTGTAGTCGTGTATCCAGCGATCATGCTCGGTTAGTAACTCGGACCAATCCCCGGCCCTTGCGAAGTAATAATCCGCCATCCGGCGCTGCGTGTTGAACGCGGTCTCGATCAGCGATTGCCAGGGCTGGCCTTTCTCGATCTCCACTTTACGGATGCCCAGTGCCCTGTAGATGGCCCGCGCCCGGTTGGCGAGGAAGATCGAGCCGGAGTCGGTGACGAAGGCCTCGGGCGGGCCGTACTCCTGAACCGCCCGGAACAAGACGGACAGAAAAGCGTTGAGGTCCTGCCTGCGGGTGACCGAGCTTGCGAGAACGGCCCGGCTGTGGTTCTCGATGATCGTTATGGCG
>JADDPY010000049.1 GCA_016781635.1 Rubrobacter sp. | reverse complement strand
GACTCCTTGTTCGTGAACGTCGGGGAGCGGACGAACGTTACGGGTTCGCGTAAGTTCAAGGACTTGATCCTCTCGGGCGACTACGATACGGCGCTCGACGTGGCGCGCCAGCAGGTCGATAACGGCGCGCAGATCGTGGACATCAACATGGACGAGGGCATGCTCGACGGCGAGGAGGCGATGGTAACGTTCCTGAACCTCGTAGCCGCGGAGCCGGACATCTCGCGCGTGCCGGTCATGATCGACTCTTCCAAGTGGAAGATCGTGGAAGAAGGCCTCAAGCGCGTGCAGGGCAAGGCCATCGTCAACTCCATCAGCATGAAGGAAGGCGAGGAGGAGTTTATCCGCCAGGCGAAGCTCCTCAAGAGGTACGGGGCGGCCGTGGTCGTGATGGCCTTCGACGAGCAGGGCCAGGCGGACACGAAGGAGCGCAAGGTCGAGATCTCGGCCCGCGCCTACAAGATCCTCACCGAAGAGGTAGGCTTCCCGCCCGAGGACATAATCTTCGACCCGAACGTCTTCGCCATCGCGACCGGCATCGACGAGCACAACAATTACGGCGTGGATTTCATAGAAGCCGTCGGAGAGATCTCCTCCAACCTCCCCCACGCCAAGACCTCCGGTGGCATCTCGAACGTCTCGTTCTCGTTCCGGGGGAACGAGCCGGTGCGCGAGGCCATACACGCCGTCTTCCTGTACCACGCCATAAACAACGGCTTGACCATGGGCATCGTCAACGCCGGCCAGCTCGGCGTCTACGACGACATCGACGCGGAGCTCAAGGAAGCCGTCGAGGACGTCGTCCTGAACCGTAGGGACGACGGCACCGAGCGCCTTCTTCAGATCGCCGAGAAGTACCGCGACCGGGGCGAGGAGGCCGAGGAAGAGGCCCTGGAGTGGCGCTCGTGGCCGGTCGACAAGCGGCTGGAGCACGCGCTCGTCAAGGGCATCGCGGACTTCGCCGAGGAGGACGCCGAGGAGGCGCGCCAGAACGCGGATCGTCCGATAGAGGTGATCGAAGGTCCCCTCATGGACGGGATGAACGTGGTCGGCGACCTCTTCGGCGCGGGGAAGATGTTTCTGCCGCAGGTCGTCAAGAGCGCGCGGGTGATGAAGAAGGCGGTCGCCTACCTTATCCCGTATATCGAGGCGGAGAAGGGCGAGGCGAGGAAGCCCAACGGCACGGTCATCATGGCGACCGTTAAGGGCGACGTTCACGACATCGGGAAGAACATCGTGGGCGTGGTCCTGCAGTGCAACAACTTCGAGGTGATAGACCTCGGGGTCATGGTCCCGGCGGCGAAGATCCTCCAGACCGCCAAGGAGAAGGGCGCGGACGTCATCGGGCTCTCCGGCCTGATCACGCCGAGCCTCGACGAGATGGTGCACGTGGCGAGCGAGATGCAGCGCGAGGGCTTCGACCTCCCGCTCCTGATCGGCGGGGCGACGACCTCGCAGACGCACACGGCCGTCAAGATAGCGCCGAGCTACGAGCAACCGACGATCCACGTCAAGGATGCCTCCCGGGCCGTCGGCGTGGTGCAGAGCCTCGTGAGCGAGGGAGGCGGCAAGGCGGCCTACGCGAAGAGGATAGCGGACGAGTACGAGGCGGTGCGCACCAAGCACGCGGGCCGCCGCTCCTCGACCAGGATCGCGCCGCTCAGAAGGGCCCGGGCGAACCGGACGCAGGTCGACTGGGAGGGCTACGCCCCGCCGAAGCCGAACGTCCTCGGCGTCCGCTCGTTCGAGGACTACCCGCTGGAGGAGATCCGAGACTACATAGACTGGACGCCCTTCTTCCACTCCTGGCAGCTCAAGGCGAGCTACCCCCGCATCTTCGACGACCCGGAGAAGGGCGAGGAGGCGAAGAAGCTCTTCGACGACGCCCAGGAGCTCCTCGACCGCATCATCGAGGAGAAGTGGCTGACGGCCCGCGCCGTCTTCGGCCTCTTCCCGGCCAGCGCCCTGCCGAACGACTCGGTCGAGGTCTACGCGGACGAGTCGCGCACCGAGGTCCTGACGGAGCTTCACTTCCTGCGCCAGCAGAAGCAGAAGCCGCCCGGCCGCCCGAACCGCTCCCTCGTGGACTTCGTCGCCCCAAAGGAGACGGGGCTGGAGGACCATGTGGGCATGTTCGCCGTTACCACCGGGATCGGGGCGGACGAGGCGGCCCAGCGCTTCGAGGAAGATAACGACGTCTACAACGCGATCATGGTAAAGGCCCTGGCCGACCGGCTCGCCGAGGCGTTCGCCGAGCTGCTGCACGAGCGGGTCCGCAAGGAGTTCTGGGGCTACGCCGCCGACGAGGGCCTCGAAACGGAGGCGATCATCCGCGAGGAGTACCAGGGCATCAGGCCCGCGCCCGGCTACCCAGCCTGCCCGGAACATACCGAGAAGCGCACCTTGTGGGACCTCCTCGACGTCGATGATAACGCCGGCATCTCCCTCACCGAGAGCTACGCCATGACCCCGGGTGCCGCCGTCAGCGGCTATTACTTCTCCCACCCCGAGTCCCAGTACTTCGGCGTCGCCGAGATCGGCCGCGACCAGGCCGCCGACTACGCCGAGCGCAAGGGCATGACCATGGAGGAAGCCGAGAAGTGGCTCTCCCCCAACCTCGCTTACGACCCCGAGGAGGGAAACAGCGAGGGAGCGACCGAGGTCCCCCAGGCCCAGAGCAAGGCCGCGCGCTAGCCGAAACGGCCGGCTACTTCGCTCGGAGGTCCGCGAAGCCCGGCGGTACGAGGAACCCTCCTCGTACCGCCGGGCTTCACTCGTCGAGGGTCTGCACGAATCGGCTTCCCATGAGTAAGTCCGGTCTCCTGGGGTAGGAACAGCCTTCAGGAGCAGTAACGACGAAATCTCTGGAGGTCAGACGGTGTCTATGAGCGCGGCGGTAAAAGGATTGGCGGCGGGGTTTGCGGGGGTTGCGGTGATGACCGCCGGGGAGAAGCTGGAGCAAGCGTTGACCCGCCGGCCCAACTCGTTTGTCCCCGCACATACCCTGGAGCGTGTGCTTGGGCTCGCAGAGAAGCCCGACGAGAAGCGGCTGTGGCTCAACTGGACCATGCATTACGGGCAGGGCGCGATCCTCGGCGCGGTGCGCGGTTTGATGGCCGAGCGTGGGTTTCGCGGCCCGGTTGGATCGTTTCTCCTGATGAACCTGCGCCTCCTGAACGACCAGACCCTGGAGAACGCCACCGGCGTCGGTGCCCCCCCGTGGACGTGGCCGGTAGACGAGCAGGCCATAGACTTGCTGCATAAGGCGGTCTACGCCTTCGCCACGGGAGCCTTTGCCGACAAGCTCGTCGCCGGGCCTCCGGGCGTCCCCGAATCGCGCAAACCCTGGACGAAGCGATAACCTGGTAGCAGCCGCTGGGCTCAGCGTTGTACCCTCCTCCGCTCGACCCGTTTGGTGAGGCGTGGAATCTGGAGGACTCATCGGACTACTGGGGGCCACTCCTCTCCAGCTCTTCGAAGTCGCACCCACAAACAGGAGGGTGCTCGCAGGGGCACTCACCCTCGGCTTCGGCGACTTCGAGGACGCAGTGTACTATCCGAGAAGCTTAACGGAACCGGACCTCTTCGAAGCCCAGGGCGGTGACGAGAATGCGGATGCTATCCTCGGCGTTGCTCTCTGCCTGTTCCAGTATGCCGTTCTCGCGGGCGGTAGCTTCGATCCGCTCGACCGCCTCGTCGCGGGCCTCCTCGACCAGCTCGTCGTCGGGGCGGAGGTTCAGGAGGCTGAAGTCGCGGTCGTAGACGCTGGTCTCCCCCTCGTCGAGGCTAGCGGAGAAAATTTCGGGCTCGGGGAGCCGGATCGTGACGACGTCGCCCTCGACACGCACGTCTTCCTCCCCGAGCTGCGCGAGGTCGACCCCGGCCTCGACGCCGCCGGAGGCGATGAGCAGGACCTTCTCGCCGGTAAAGAACCGCTCGAGCCCCGTCCCGCCGCTCTCGCGGGTGACGGGCACGGACTCGGTCCAGCGCACGGTTGCGAGGCGATCGAGGTCCTGTATACCTTCCACCACCGTCGGGCCCGTCGTCGTCCTCGCCTGCCTCTCCTCGAACAGGAAAGGCCCCACGACCGGCACGCGCCCGAGGAACTCCGCCCGGCTGATCCCGATCCCCAGAGCCACCGACAGGAGCACGAGTAGGAACGCCAGAACCAGCGTACTCCGAAATCCCCCGCCTTTGCCCTTACCCACCACGAGCCTCCCGAACTTGTAGAACACTGTCGCGGATTCTACCCCACCCTATAATCCCTGCTTCAAGGGAGATTCGGAGAGGAGCGCGATGCAGGAGGAGATCATGGCGGGGGCGGAGCCTTTCCGCATGGAGGGGAACGAGACGGGGGTCCTCGTCTCGCACGGCTTTACCGGGACGACGCAGAGCGTGCGGCCCCTCGGGGAGGCACTCGCGGCCGAGGGCTTCACGGTGGCGGGGCCACGGCTCGCCGGGCACGGGACGACGATGGAGGACCACTCGCAGAGCAACGCTCGCGGTTGGATCTCCTCGATAGAAGAAGACCTCACCTGGCTCGAAGGCCGCTGCGAGAACGTCTTCATCGCCGGCCTCTCCATGGGCGGGATGTTCTCGCTTTACTTCGCCGGGACGCGCCCGGACCTCATAAAGGGCGCCATACCAATCAACGCCTGCATGTACCTCGGCAACCCGGACCTCGCTCGCCTCGTCTTCGACCCCATGGCGCCCCCGACCGTCCCCGGTGTGGGCTCGGACATAAAAGCACCCGGCGTAGAAGAGTTAGTCTATCCCGAGGTTCCCGTCCCGCCTCTCAAGGAGTTCATGGCCGCCATGCGTGTCACCGACGACCTCCTCCCCGCCATCACGACCCCCGTACTCATCTTGCAGTCCCTCGAAGACCACGTCGTACCCTCGGAGAATGGCCCGTACATCCTCGAAAGGCTTGGCAGCACCGACAAAGAGCTCGTACGCCTGGAGAACTCCTACCACGTCGCCACCCTGGACAACGACAAGCAGCTCATCGCCGAGCGTACGGTCCGCTTTATACGGGAGCATGGAGGCTGAGAGCGGGCCTCACCTTTAATCGCAGTAAAAGACGACGGCCGGGACCCGGGCGACATTACCCGGGTCCCGGCCGTCGAACGCTTCTGTACGACGTTAAGCCTGGATATTGGTTGCGCGCCAGCGAGTGTGAGGACCTATACCCTCGGCCTCGGGAAACTCCTCGCCCTTCGTCAGTTGAACGCGGACCGGGGGGAGCATGGTCCCCCGGTCGCAGACGTAGGTGCTGCTCACCGGGGCCTTGCCGCCGGGCTTGAAGATTGGGCCGTAGCGCCGGTACCTGTTGAGTATGTCGTCCAAGCCCTGAGACATACGGCTACAGGGTTATGGCGCGGGCTTCGCTGAAGCCCGGGATCGCCAGTAGCTCTTGCAGGACCTCGTCGGGGACGGGCTCGTCGACGGTGATCGTCATGGCGGCGCGCGAGCCCGGCTCGCCCCGCCCGACGGCCATGTTGCCGATGTTGATCCCGTGCTCCCCGAGGACGGCGCCGATGCGCCCGATCATGCCGGGCTGATCCTCGTTGCGGATGAAGAGCATGTGCTTCTCGGGCTCGATATCCATCGTGTAGCCGAGTACCTCCACGATCCGGGGCCGCATCCGGGGACCCACGAGCGTCCCGCTGACGGCGCTCTCCCCCCCGTTCTCGGCAGAGGGTAGCTTGATCTTCACCAGGCTGGTGAAGTCCGCCGACTCCGAGGAGCGCGAGGTCTCGATCTTGAACCCTCTCTCCTTCGCCAGCGCGGGCGTGTTCACGAAGTTCAGGGGCTCATGCACCATCCTCGAGAGCAGCCCCTTCTGCGCCGAGACGTCGAGGAGACGGGTGTCGAAGTTCGCGACCTCGCCCCTGTACTCTATCTTCAGCGCGTTCCCGGGCTGGTCCGTAAGCTGGTGAAGGAGACCGCCCAGGGATTCGCACAGCCCCGCGAATTGCGCCACAAACTCCGCACCCTCACCGGCCGGAACGGGAGCGTTCAGGGCGTTCATGGGGACGAGGCCGCGCAGCGCGATCCCGACCTGCTCGGCGGCGGTGACGCCGGCCCGATCCTGAGCCTCGACCGTGCTCGCCCCGAGGTGCGGCGTGACGACGACGTTCGGGAGGCCGAAGAGCGGTGACTCGGTCGTCGGCTCTTCCTTGAAGACGTCGAGGGCGGCGCCCGCGATCACACCCTCCTTCAGCGCGTTGTACAGCGCCGTCTCGTCCACGATCCCGCCGCGCGCGACGTTGATGAGGTAGGCGGAGGGCTTCATCCTCTCGAACGCGCTCGCGTCGATCATGTTCATCGTCTGCGGCGTCCGGGGGACGTGCAACGAGACAAAGTCCGATCCCTCGAGGACCTCGGCGACGCTCCCCGCGCGAGCCACGTTCATCGAGCGCATCCGGTCCTCGGAGATGTACGGATCGTACGCCAGGACCCGCATGCCCATCCCGAGGGCACCCCGCGCCACGATGGCGCCGACGTGCCCGAGCCCGATGAGCCCGAGCGTCTTCTCCGAGACCTCGACCCCCTTGAACGCGCTCCGCTTCCACTCGCCGCTCTTGAGGGAAGCGTCCGCCACGGGAATTTTCCGGGCGACCGCTAGCATCAGCCCCAGGGTCTGCTCGGCCGCCGCGATCGTGTTGCTCTCCGGGGCGTTGGCGACGATGATGCCCTTCTTCGTCGCCGCCTCTATGTCTATGTTGTCGACGCCGATGCCGGCCCTGCCGACGGCCTTGAGGTTGGTCGCCCTTTCGATAACCTCGGCGGTCACCTGCGTTGCGCTCCTAATAATGAGCCCGTCGTACTCGCTGATCTTCTCCAGAAGCTCCTCCGGCGAGAGGCCGAGGACGACATCGACCTCGAACTCCTTCCTGAGGAGTTCGACCCCGCTCTCGGCGAGAGCCTCGGTGATGAGAACCTTCGTCACGCGGTCACCCCGCTCTTGGAGAAGACCCGCTGGGCGGCGCCGACGCCGCGTCCGAGCTCAACCGGGTAGTCCAAAGCCTCCAGCGAGAGCTCGGCGGCGGCTATGGTGGCGATGATGTCGTAGGCGTCGAAGTAGCCGCAGTGGCCGATGCGGAAGATCCTGCCGGTCATCTCCCCCTGGCCGCCCGCGATCTGTATGCCGTGCTCCCTGAAGAGCATCTTGACGAACTGCTTGCCGTCGATACCGTCCGGCACCCACGCCGCCGTGACCGCCGAGTTCATGTCCTCGTCCGGCCCGAAGAGCGAGATGCCCATGCCCTTGACCCCCTCGCGCGACGCCCTACCGAGCAACACATGACGCTTGAAGACCTCCTCGATCCCCTCGGCCAGAATCTGCTGCAACGCAACGTCGAGCTGGATGATGAGGCTGACGGCCGGCGTCCACGCCGTCTGCGAAGGATCCTTCTCGTAGGCCTTCTTCGCCGCCGTCCAGTCGAAGTAGTACCGGGGCATCCGGCTCTCCGCATGCATCCGCATGGCCTTCTCGCTGACGCTTACGAAGCCCAGGCCGGGAGGCGTCATAAGGGCCTTCTGCGAGCCCGCGACCACGACGTCCACGCCCCACTCGTCCGTCCGCAAGGTGCACGCCCCAAGCCCCGAGACCGCGTCCACGATCGTCACGACGTTCGCAGCGGCCTTCGCGAAGCCCTCGATGTCGTTGACCGTCCCGGTGGAGGTCTCCGAGAGAACGCACACGGCGGCCTTTATCTCCGGGTCGTTCGCGAGAGCCTGGGCAACCTCGTCGTTGTCCGACTTGACGCCCCAGTCGTACTTCAACTCCGTGACCTCGAGGCCGAAGGCCTGGCTCATCTTTACCCAGCGGTTGCCGAAGTTGCCGTTGTTGACCACGAGGACCTTGTCGCCGGGCGAGAACAGGTTCTGGATCGCCCCCTCGAACGCCCCCGTACCGCT
>JADDPY010000472.1 GCA_016781635.1 Rubrobacter sp. | reverse complement strand
CAGGCTCTGCCCAAACATGAGCCGTGCAGCTGCAATATGCTGCTGTATCATCTGGTCCCGCGCCGCTTGTTCTTTGGCAACCAAGTCCAGCCGGTTGCGTTCATCCCATGCATCGGCACGCTCACGCCAGCCCCACTCTCGGCTCTTTTGCACCCATGAGTTAGGTATCTGTCGCGTTCTACCTTTTCCAACCTTTGTGCGGTGGATGTTGTAGGTGCCGAGCAGTGAGCGGCCCGGTCCCCCCAGCAAAAACATCGTGAAATGATTAAACCAGTCAGCCGGCTCTCCTGGTTGCCGTTCCCACCGTGGCTCTGCCCATTCTTCCATTCTCTCCTATCCCCCTGTGGTAGTTGCGGCAATGCCTCATTTGCCTTGTCTTCTCCGTTCTGGTTGCTCATTCGCTTGACGTTTTGTCGGTAGAGCCATGGCTTTGGCGCGTTTTATGCAATAGCGGTTTGCGCGTGCCCGACAGGTCCAGCTTCATGGAGAAAGCTGGCCGCACTTGTGTAATGCCGAGTGTTGCAGCCTTCCCCAAAGTCCAGCATTGCCTGACGCACAACCGCCTCCAATAGCTCCATTTCAGCTTGCACCTTCCTAAGAGACAGCACTGCCGTTCTTCTTCTATGCAGCCATCAATTGACGCTCATGCAACCAGTCCACATCGGGCTGAGATGCGATATGCTGACGAGCTTCGTCAACGTGGCCCTCACGAACAAGCTTCAGTACTTTCAAGGCGTCGACGGTTGTTGGGCGTGGCAACGCTGGCGCTAATTCTCGATAACGTAGCCACCCTGCAGGAGTCAACATTGCCTCTACCCAACCTGGTATCGGATGTCCCTCCCTCGCTGCGGCTTCAAGCTCGATACGCGCCGTGTTGAGCATGTCTCGCGCAACACCGCGCAGTACGTCAGACCGTGTCCCGCCCGTAATTCGACAAAACAGTTCAAACGCATCACCTGCGTCTGGCTTGCCGTCATCACGCCGACCCTCCGCCCCGTAGTCCACCCATCCACCTTCCGGCGTGTAGTACACACTCGCGGTTCGCTCACCGCGCCAGGTAGCCAGTCCGTAGCCGTTAGCCTCCTGCGGGAGTAGGTCTCGGCAGCTATGTTGCTCGTTGAACCATGCTGCCACTTGTTGCGGTGTAAAAGCGAACCATGCTGTATCACCGCACTTGGCTCGACATTGCGGGTCACTGAAGGCTTCAGGGAATTGTGGTGGTGTGTCATCAGGAGGACTGTCGGGACTAACCGACGAGCGGGGGGCGCCAGTTGCCCGTGCCGCATCTTGCCGGTCGGTAGCCCCCCCTCGTTGGTTATACGTACTTATATTCGCCAAAAATGCGGGCGGTGAACTGCCATCTTCCCGTGCCACATCTGGCAGCTCGGTCGGGAGCGCCTGCACCCACGATGCGGGCATCCGTGCAGCAAGGACAAGCTGCATGGCCGCGAGACCGGTGTACCACTCGTCAGCGCCTGCCAGCGCCATTTCGCACCATGCGTCAACACCAGGGCGTCGGTAGCGTCCAGCGGGAAGGCGTAGTCCTTGCGTCGGGCGTGGCCAGTGTTCGTCTAGTGAGGATAGTTGAGGAGCATGGGTCAACACCGTTGCGCGCGCCGCCTCCGCGTTGACTGGTTCAACAAAGAACAGCCAAAGGTGTCCACCTCGCCCCGCCGGTGAACGCTCCAACACGGCAGCTGCTCCCGCTTCGCCCAATGCTCGTGTGGCTTGCTGGAGCAGCGCCCATGTTTCGCCTGTGTCGGCATCAAAGCAGAGTCCGTATGTGGTGCCGTCCGTTCGCGCCAGCGTTGCCCCTATCGTCAAGGTGCGTTGCAGATGGCGTGCAGTAAGCCCAGACGTCACTCTCCCGAACCGCCATTGATATTTGTCCTCGCCACGCG
>JADDPY010000606.1 GCA_016781635.1 Rubrobacter sp. | reverse complement strand
CGAGGTCGGCGTCGGCCTGATCCCCGCTGGCGGCGGCACCAAGGAGCTTATAAGGCGCCTCGTTTCCCCGGCGATGCACACTCGCGCTCCCGCGCTGCCTTACGTGCAGGAGGCGTTCCAGCAGATAGCCCTCGCCAAGGTCTCCGCGAGCGCGCTGGAGGCGAGGGAGATGGGCTTCCTCGACGATGACGACCGCGTGGTTATGAACCCCGACCACCTCATCAACACCGCCAAGCGCGAGGTCCTCGACCTCGCGGACGGCTACGCCCCGCCCGTCCACGACAAGGGGATCTACGCTTCCGGGGAGTCCGTCCGCCTGGCCCTGGAGGTAGGGGTGAAGACCCTCCAGTGGGGCCGCTACGCCTCCGAGTACGACGGCGTCATCGCCGGCCAGCTTGCCCGTATCCTTACCGGCGGCGAAATCACGATCCCGCAGTGGGTCCCCGAGGAGTACATACTCAAGCTGGAGAAGGAAGCCTTCCTGGAGTTGTTGAAGAACGAGAAAACCCACGAACGCATCGGCGCGATGCTGAAAACCGGCAAACCGCTGCGTAACTAAGAAGGGAAGAGATATGAAAGAAGCAGTTATCGTCTCGGGGGCACGGACCGCCGTAGGGCGGGCCCCGAAGGGCACCTTGCGGGGGGCCCATCCCGTGGACGTCGCCGCCGCCGCGATCAAGGGGGCGCTGGACCGGGCCGAGGGCCTCGACGCACAAGACATAGAAGACGCCATCATCGGGTGCGCGATGCCCGAGGGGACGCAGGGCTACAACCTCGCTCGTCTCAGCACGATCCGGGCCGGCCTCCCGGAGACCGTCCCGGCGCAGACCGTGAACCGGTTCTGCTCCTCGGGGCTGCAGACGATCGCCATGGCCGCCGAGCGGATCATGGTAGGCCACGCCACCACCGTCGTCGCCGGTGGCGTCGAGCACATGTCCTCCACCCTGGAGATGCCAAACTTCTCCCCGAACCCGAAGCTGGTGGAGACCAACCCGGCGGTGTACATGGGGATGGGCCTCACCGGCGAGCAGGTCGCGAAGGAGTTCGGGGTCTCGCGCGAGGACCAGGACGAGTTCGCGCTCCGCAGCCATACCCGCGCCCAGAAGGCCGTTAACGAGGGGCTCTTCGACGGGGAGATCGTACCGATGGACGTGGCCTACAACTGGGTCGACGACTCGGGTGAGCCGCAGCACATGGAGACCACGTTCAAGCGCGACGAGGGACCGCGCGACACCTCTCTCGAGAAGCTCGCCAAGCTCCCGACGGTCTTTCAGCAGAACGGCACCGTGACGGCCGGTAACTCCTCCCAGCGCTCGGACGGGTCCGCCGCGGTCGTGGTGATGGAGCGCGAGGAGGCCGAGAGGCGCGGGCTTACACCCCTGCTCCGCTTTGTCGGGTTCGCCGTCGGCGGCGTGAGGCCCGAGGTCATGGGCATCGGCCCCACCGTCGCCATCCCGAAGGTCCTGGAGCAGACGGGTCTCACGCTCGACGACATAGACCTCATCGAGTTTAACGAGGCCTTCGCGGCCCAAACGCTCGCCTCGGTCCGCCACCTCAGGCTCGACATGGACAAGCTGAACGTGAACGGTGGCGCCATCGCCCTCGGCCACCCCATGGGCGCGACCGGCACCAAGCTCACCGTCCAGATCATGAACGAGATGAAGCGCCGCGGCTCCAAGTACGGCATGGTCACCATGTGCATCGGCGGCGGCATGGGCGCCGCCGGCATCTTCGAAAACCTCCAGAGCTAGCCACAACCACCCTATAAAAAGGCCCCCGCTACGGCCGCCATGCCGTAGCGGGGGCCTTTTTCATAATCCGCGGGTGAGAGCTGCACGCTCCCATCACGGCCGAAAAACTCTTTGCAATTGGTGAACATCAGCACACAACGGTGAGTTGTGTGCAATATAATTGCACACGTTGGTAAAAGAAAGACGAAAGCAAGGAGACGCAGCATGGCTTACGTGCAGGTCGGAAGCGAGAATGGCTCACCGGTCGAGTTGTACTACGAGGACCACGGCTCAGGGAGCCCGGTTGTCCTGATCCACGGTTGGCCGTTGAGCGGTCGGTCGTGGGAGAAGCAGGTACCGGCGCTCGTCGAGGCGGGCCATCGGGTCGTAACCTACGATCGCAGGGGCTTCGGCAAGTCCTCTCAGCCTTATGGTGGCTACGACTACAACACCTTTGCGGCGGACCTCGACAAGTTGCTCGTCCACCTTGGCCTCAGCAACGTGACGCTGGTCGGCTTCTCGATGGGAGGCGGCGAGGTCGTGCGCTACCTGAGCCTCTACGGCACCGAGCGTGTGTCGAAGGCCGTGTTGGCCGCCGCGGTGCCGCCTTACCTCTACAAGAGCGACGACAACCCCGAGGGCGGGTTCGACGACGCGACGATCCAGGGGTTCCAGCAGGCGGTGCGCGACGACCGCATTGCGTTCCTCGAAGAGTTCACCACGGGCTTTTTCGCCGCGGGCGACCGGAACGATCTAGTCAGCGAGCCTTTCCGGCTCTACAACCGCGACATTGCAGCCTTTGCCTCGCCGAAGGGGACGCTGGACTGCATCGGCGCGTTCTCGTACACGGACTTCCGCGACGACATCGCCAAGGTCAGCGTCCCGACGCTGGTCATCCACGGCGACTCCGACGGGATCGTCCCGTTCGAGATCAGCGGCAGGCGCTCGCACGAGGCCATCGAGAACAGCCAGCTTGTGGTGATCGAGGGCGCGCCGCACGGCTTTAACGCCACCCACGCCGAGCAGTTCAACCGCGCGCTGCTCGACTTCCTGGGCTAATGCGCACGGGGTGGTCGTCGCGGTCATGTCCGCCACGACCACCCCTGCATCGGGCTTTACGAAGTGAGAAACGAGATCTGCCCCTCCGACTTCGCCGAGCAGATGCAGGCCGGCATCTAGAGGTCGAGCCTCGGCCGCTTCGAGAGCGGCGGCCACGGCCTCTTTTACGATGAGCTCGAGAAGTGCGACGAGAGTTGCTTGTGTCACTCTCGAGGTAGGACCGGGCCCTGAAGGGCGGCGCGGCCTGCATGGTCTTGTCCCCCATCCCGGGTGTGGTATACGAATAGTTCAGGTGTATGAATGATGACTGGTAAAGGCCAAAATCACAGCGGCACGGGGATCAACGAAGCGGCGAGCTCCGAGGTCGCCCTGCTCTGTTTCGGGCTCCACGCGGCTTCACGTGCCATGACCGCGGTGTACAGGCCCCTCCTGGAGGAGCTCGGGCTGACGTATACACAATACCTAGTCATGTTGCTCTTATGGGAGGGCGAGCCGCGCCTGGTCAAGGAGCTCGGGCGTACCCTCGAGCTCGACTCCGGCACCCTCTCGCCCCTGCTGAAGCGTCTGGAGGCGGCCGGGCTTGTACGGAGGGAACGGCGAGCGGCAGACGAGCGCGAAGTCGAGGTAATGCTCACGCCCGAGGGACGCGCCCTTCAGGAGCGGGCCCGGCACATCCCGCGCGCCATCGAGCGGGCTACGAACCTCTCCGACGGGGAGATCGAAGACCTCCGCGTCCGGATCGCCAACCTGCGCGCATCCCTCCGCCGGGCGCTTGCCGAGTAGGCCGAGGAGCAGAAGCATCTCTTCCGACCAGAATTACATTAGCACGTACCGCAAAGCCCGAGTACGGCGTCGCCCGACCGTGCGATCTTTCTCGCGGAGCGAAGGCTTGCGCGGCGCGGAGATGTGCTACCCTCATCCGCCATGACCTCGAAGAAAGAATTCGCAGACGTAGGGCCGGTGGCTCCTTCAAGACTCGGAACGCAGCCGGTCGGCGAGGTTGCCGAGGTCGCCGAGGGTGTGCATCAGCTCAAGGTGCCGATCCCCATACCGCTCGTGTACGTCTCGTCGTACCTCGTCGAGGGTGACGGCGGCTGGACCCTGATAGACACCGGCTTCGATTACGGTGAGGGGAAGGTGGCGTGGGAAGCGGCCGCTCGCTCGCTCGGTTTTAGCCTGGAACACGATGTTTCGCGCATCGTCGTCACGCACTTTCACCCGGACCATCTGGGTGCGGCCCGCTGGCTGCAGGAGACGAGCGGGGCGCCGGTGTACATGCTCGACAGCGAGATCCAAAACTCCCGAGCGGTCTGGGAGGACGGGGACGCTTCGCGGTTCGTCGACCACCTGGTGCGCCACGGGATGGACCGGGAGACCACGGAGCGGGCGACGGCGAGCATGAGGATGAGCCTCGCGCTTCCGGAGAAGATGGTGGCCCTCGAAGAAGGCGAGGAGCTGCCCCTCGGACCGGGGATGGCCCGGGTGGTGCGCGCTCCGGGACACGCGGACCACCAGATCGTGCTTCACGATGAGGGTCGTAAGATACTCTTCGCCGCCGACCACATCCTGCTCAAGATCACGCCGAACGTCGGCCTGTGGCCCGAAACCGCGCCGAACCCGTTGCGCCGCTACGAGGAGAGCCTCCGCTCGATGCGAGATCTCCCCGTCGAGCTCGTTCTTCCGGGCCACGGTCCGATCTTTCACGACTTGCAGGGCCGCGTAGACGAGCTCCTGGCCCACCACGAGGAGCGCCTCGAAGCGATGCGCCGGGAGATCGAAACCGTCCCAAAGACCTCGTTCGAGGTCTCGCGCAAGGTCTTTCGTTACGGGCTCTCGATCTACGAGCGCTGCTTCGCCCTCGCCGAGACGCTCGCCCACCTCGACCACCTCGTCCTCCAGGGCCGGGCGGAGCGCATCGAGGACCAGGAGCTCGTCCGGTTCCGGGCGTCGTAAGACAACAGGGTATCCGGATCCAGCGTAGGGGGCAATCATGATCCGCCTGCACGACTACCCGCCATCGGGGAACTGCTACAAGGTCCGTCTCCTGCTGGCGCAGCTCGGTATCCCGTATGAGCGCGTCGAATGGGATACTCGAGCCGGCGAGACGCACACCCCAGAGTTCCTCCGGATAAACCCGGCCGGCAAGGTACCGGTGCTCGAAACGGAAGGAGGGGAACTCCTGGCGGAATCCAACGCCATCCTCTCCTACCTGGCGGAAGGCACATCGCTGTTGCCCGAGGGGCGGTTCGAGCGGGCGCAGGTGCTGCGGTGGATGTCCTTTGAAGGGAGCATCCACCAGCCGAGCCTCGCCGTCGCCCGCTTTCTGGTCAAGTTCGTGGAGATGACCGACGAGTACCGGGCGATGTTGCGTCAGAAGCAGAAGGAAGGCTACGTCGCCCTCGAGCTGATGGAGGGTCACCTCGAAGGCAAAGATTTCTTTGTCGGGGACTGCTACTCCATCGCCGATATCGCCCTCTACGCCTACACCCACGTCGCCCACGAGGGCGGCTTCGACCTCCGACCCTTCCCAGCCATCCGCGGCTGGTTGGAACGTCTCTCGGCCCAGCCGAAGTACGTCCCCATGGCGGAGGGCTAGCTTGAGCCGCCAGGACGCGGCCTCCTCGCCCCCCGTGGTGGTGCGCGAGGAGGTCGCCAACAGCGTAACGCACGGGCTTGGCCTCCTCGCGAGCATCATCGGCGGCGTCGTGCTCGTTTATCTCGCCGCCGAGCGGGGGGAGGCCTGGCACGTGGTGAGCGCCGCGGTCTACGGCGCGACGTTGGTATCACTTTACGCGGCCTCGACGCTGTATCACGCGCTCAAGGGGACCAAGGCAAGGGACGTATTGCGGCTCCTCGACCACTGCGCAATCTACCTGCTCATCGCCGGCACTTACACCCCGATAACGCTCGTTAGCCTGCGCGGGGGCTGGGGCTGGGCGCTCTTCGGGACCGTCTGGGCCCTTGCGGTGGCAGGCATATTCTTCAAGGTCTTCGCCACCGGCCGCTTCGGATACCTCTCGACCGTCGCCTACGTGTTGATGGGTTGGATCTGCATTATCGCCCTGAAGCCGATGCTGGTACTCCTCTCGCCGGGCGCGCTAGCCCTGCTCGCCGCCGGCGGCGTGTTGTACACCGCGGGCACGGTGTTCTACTCGTGGGAGCGCATCCCGTACTCCCACGCCGTCTGGCACCTGTTCGTCGTAGCGGGCAGCGTATGCCACTACCTGGCAATAGCCCTCTACGTCCTGGCCCCGTCGGCCTAGGAGGCGGGGGAGAGGTTTCCGCCGGAACGCCCGGGGCAACATGACCGGGATGGTCTCGCTAGAGATAGAAGCATCCCCGAGGATCACATAGTGCGGAAGGAAGGGTAGGGATGGCCTACGTGGTATGTGCGAAGTGGACGGCCAAAGAGGGCGAGTCGGACAAGGTTGCGGAAGCGATCCGAGAACTCGCACCGCTCTCGCGGCAAGAGCCGGGGGTCCTTCTCTACCAGCCTCATCGCTCCCCGGAGAATCCGAACGTCTTTTTCTTTTACGAGCAGTACATCGACGCCGACGCCTACCAAGCCCACGTTGAATCCGGGCATGTCCAGCGGCACGGCTTCAACGACGCGATCCCGCGGCTCGAGGGCCGAGAGCGCTCCTTCTACGAGACGATGGATGTCTAGAAAGTAGCCGGCCCTGCCTCTACTCCAAGTTTTCGTGCAAGGCTACCGGAACGCAAGGAGAAAGGTCTCTTTATATGCAGGTCGGACGAGCGGCTTACAAAACGAACGGACGGATAAACGCGTCGCTCCTGGAGCGTCTCAAGGAGCGCATCACCCTGGCCGGCGGGGAGCGCGACGAGATAGAGGTCGAGGCCCCGTTCACGGGGGAGGTACTCGGGAGCGTGCCCCGGGGCACGGGGGACGACGTTCGGGAGGCGGCCCGCCGGGCACGCGCGGCGCAACGTTCCTGGTCTCAGACGAGCTTCGAGGAGCGCGCAAAAATCTTTATGCGCTTCCACGACCTCGTGCTCGAATGCCAGGACGAGGCGCTGGATCTTTTGCAGCTCGAAAGCGGCAAGGCCCGCGGTCACGCCTTCGAGGAGGTCCTCGACGTCGCGATCGTGGCGCGCTACTACGCCCGCACCGCGAAGAGCTATCTACGTCCCCGCCGTAGACAGGGCGCCTACCCGCTTCTGACCTCGACGCGCGAGCACCATCACCCCAAGGGCGTCGCCGGATTCATCGTACCGTGGAACTACCCCCTGACCCTCGCAGTAACCGACGCCATCCCGGCCCTCATGGCCGGCAACGGCGCGGTCGTCAAACCGGACGCCCAGACGCCGTTCTCGGCGCTGTGGGCCGCGGAGCTACTGTACGAGGCCGGGCTGCCGCGCGACCTATTCGGGGTGGTGACCGGGCGGGGGGCCGAGCTCGGTCATCCCCTCATCGAGAACGTCGACTTCCTCATGTTCACCGGCAGCACCGTCACGGGACGCACGGTCGCGGCCCAGGCTGCCGAAAGGCTCATCGACTATTCCATGGAGCTCGGCGGCAAAAACGCCATGATCGTGCTCGAGGACGCCGACCTGGGAAAGGCGACCGAAGGAGCTGTCCGCGCCTGCTTCTCGAACACCGGCCAGCTCTGCATCTCCATCGAGCGCCTTTTCGTCCAGGACTCGATCTTCGAGCGGTTCGCCGAAGCTTTCGCCGCGAAGACCCGCGCCCTGAGGCTAGGCGGAGCCCTGGACTACTCCGCCGAAATGGGCTCCCTCGTCTCCAAAAAGCAGCTCGATACGGTCGAAAGACACGTAAAGAACGCCGTGGAGAAGGGCGCGACGGTCCTGACCGGCGGCCGTCCGCGTCCCGACCTCGGACCCTACTTCTACGAGCCCACGATCCTCACGCACACCACCGCCGGGATGACGCTCTTCGCCGAAGAGACGTTCGGCCCCGTCGTCTCCCTCCAACGCTTCTCCTCCGTCGACGAGGCGGTAGAGAAAGCCAACGACAGCTCCTACGGCTTGAACTTCAGCGTCTGGACCGGCGACGAGGCCTACGGGCAAAAGCTCGCCACTCGCCTCCAGGCCGGCACGGTGAACGTAAACGAAGCTTATGCTGCGGCCTGGGGCTCGACCGACGCCCCGATGGGCGGCTTCAAGGACT
>JADDPY010000202.1 GCA_016781635.1 Rubrobacter sp. | reverse complement strand
GTAAACAGGCGGCGTTTGTCGCTGGGGCGTGCCCGGGGGCTGTGAGGGCGACGTGGGAGGCTGGGCTACGCTCGGAGGACGGAATTTCGGAACACCAGGAACCGTGGTCGGGCGGGTTGTCTCGGAGGTGGTACCGCCGGTGGTCTCGCCCGTCGTCCCACCGGTGGTGCCGCCCCTCGTGGTACCGCCCCTCGTGGTGCCATCGGTCTTCGACGTCTTCTCGGGCTCTTTATAGGCGTAGCCGTCGGTCTTTATCTTGAGCTTTAGGTCGGGGCTCGGGGTGTCGAGCTGTTCGACGGGGAGTCCCGCGACGGCGCCTTGCATGTAGGCGGACCAGATGTCGAGGGGGTAGTTCTCGCCGTTGATCTCTTCTAGCCCGTTTATGTTGACCATCGAGACGCGCTCCTCGGGGTAGCCTACCCAGACGCTCGTGGTGAGCTGCGGGACGTAGCCGACAAACCATGCGTCGACGAACTCCTCGCTCGTCCCCGTCTTGCCGGCCGATGGACGCCCGATCTCCGCGTCCAGGTCCCGGTAGCGGCTCGCCGTCCCCCGCTCGACCACGCCGCGCAGGGTCTGGGTGATTGCCGCGGCCTGGTCGCGGGTCAGCGCCTCAGTGCCCGAAAGCTCGTGCTCCTCGACGACGGTCTCTGCGCCACCCTCTTCCTCCTTCACGACCTTTTCGACGAGGTAGGGCTCCATGTGGACGCCGCCGTTCGGTAAGGTCGAATACGACGAGGCCATCTCGAACGGCGAGACGCCCTCGCCGAGGCCGCCTATCGCGGTGGACGGGTAGGCCTCCAGGCCGCTCTCTATGCCCATTTTCTTCGCCATCTCCACGACGTTCTCCATGCCGAGGTCGAGGGCGAGCTGGACGAATACCGTGTTGTCCGACTGCTCGGTGGCGGTCTTCAGGTTTATGGGCCCGCGTTCGTGGAAGTCGTAATTCTGGACCACGTAGGGCTCCTCGTAGAAGCCCATCGGGACCTCCAGATACTTCGAGACGTACTTCGTGTCGGTGGAGATGCCCTGGCGGATCGCCTCTGCCAGAACGAACATCTTGAAAGAGCTGCCGGGCTGGCGCTTGCCTTGTGTCGCGAGGTTGAACTTCACCTGCTCGAAGTCCGATCCCCCTACCATCGCCTTCACGGCCCCCGTGGACGGTTCCACTGAGACGAGGGAGGCCGACGGGTCGCCGAGTTCCGGGGCGACCACGCCATCGACGGAGGAAGCGGCGAGCTCCTGGAGGCGCGGGTCGAGGGTCGTGTAGATTTTCAGCCCGCCCTCGTAGAGCGCCTCCTCGCCGTATTCGCGCGCCATCTCCTTGCGGACCGCGTCCAGAAAGTACTCGTTGTCGTTCTCGTACTCGACCCTGCCACGGCTCAGGTTCAAGTCCGTAGCGACCGCCGCGCCGTGCTCGGCCTCGTCGATATAGCCGTTCTCCAGCATCCGGTCCAGAACGACGTCGCGCCTGGCCCTCGCGCTCTCGGGGTCGGAGAAGGGGTCGTAGGTGCCGGGGAGGTTTATGATGCCGGCGAGCATCGCGGACTCGGGGAGGGTGAGGTCCTTCGCCTCCTTGTCGTAGTACGTCCTGGCGGCGGCCTCGGCCCCGTAGGCATTCGCCCCGAAGTAGACCGTGTTGAGATACTGCTCCAGGATCTCTTCCTTGGAGCTCCCCTCCTCGTACTGCCAGGCGAGGGAGGCCTCGGTGATCTTGCGCTGAAAGGAGGGGATCTGGCGCTCTTCCTGCGCTATGTACGTGTTCTTGATGAGCTGCTGGGTAATGGTCGAGCCGCCCTCTCTGATGGAGAGGTTCTTCGCGTTCTCCACCGCGGCCCTGCCGATGGCCTCGAAATCCACGCCCCGATGCTCATAAAACCGCCGATCCTCGATGGCGACGACCGCGTCGCGCAGGGTCGGGTCCATCTCCTCGAGCC
>JADDPY010000310.1 GCA_016781635.1 Rubrobacter sp. | reverse complement strand
GGGCGCATCAAGGAGCTGTGGGCCTGAGATCCTCGCAACACTCATCTAGGCCGCGTGCGCCGCGGCCGCAACGCACAGCGGGTTTCTTCCCCGGTCCCAAGCCAACCAGCGTGATGCTCGTTTCCTAGAGATCCGCCGTCGACGAAGTGGTTCGGTACAAGCTCGACGCTGTCTAGCGTATACCCTTTGTCCCTCTACAGAAGAACGCTTGCAGAAGGGCGAGGTTCACGCCTGATAAGAAAGCTGCGGCGAGAAGGACGACCCACCTTTCCGAAGCGGTTAACGGCAGCACGAAGGCGGCAAGCACCGCGAGTACCGCCAGAAGCACAAGATTACCTCTCAGGACGAAGAAAATTGACCCACCTCTCTTCTTGGCCCGCCCTACGCCGTTTACGTCTCGGTGCATGTTCCATCCCTTCGCAGAATCTGGCACGAATGTAGCCGTCGAAGGGCTCCGTCCGAGCCGTCGGTCCGAAATTTTCTTCAATCTCCGAATCATACCGTTATTCTGAACTAGGCACAGTTGGCGTAACCCTGAAGATACAGAACTTTTTAAGTATCTTCGATTGGAAGCCCAAAGTTTAGTCCACGGCTCGGATATGACCGAGGGCCGATCGAAGTCGAGCTTTAGGTTGGGTTCCCAAGAGCACCACGACGCGAGACGGCCTTCGTCTTCCGTCAGATTAGTAACCATCAAGGTAAGGCCCGCATCGGCGGACAATCCTTCTCGCTCCGATCGGTATTTATTGTCCGTTACCGCGTACCTTTGTACCACCAACGGGCTTCTCGGCAGCGTCTCTTCCTTATATGGGCTGCAGATGACGGTATGCAGTGGCATTTCCCCGAGCACCCTCCCCTCGGAGAAATTGGCCGTCTAGCAAGAACTTGAGGCGGGAAAAGCTTATGCTCGTGAGCCTGATAGCAAGCCACGCTAGACGGGCCACGTATGCATTCGCAGACTCAAGGGAACTACCAAATGCGCTTTTATGATCAGGCACACAATTCAACTTTCGTCCTAAAGAAGAGTCCTTCGGATCAGTTCAGGCAACTCTTTCGCACTGGAGACGATGTGCGTGTGCCTGGCCTTGCCGAGCTGTTCGATGCTGTGGCTGCCCGATAGCACGCCAACAACCGCGCCTGCGCCTGCGTTGGATCCGGCCTGCAAATCCAGGGCCGTATCCCCGACGACCATGACCCGACAAGTCTCCGTCACCCCCGTCGACTCCATGGCGCGAAAGATCATGTACGGTGCCGGCCGCCCTTGAGGCACATCGTCGCCGCAAAAGCTTGCATCGATCAAATCCCTACTCCACCCTACAGACTCGAGGATGGTATCGGTTACCTTGCGATCGAAGCCCGTCGTGAGCGCCACTTTGATGTCGTGATCGCGAAGCCACAACATCGTCTGCTCCACGCCCGCGATGGAACGCGCCCCTCCATCCGCGTAATATTCGGTCAACAACTGGTCGAAGTCCTTGTACACGTGCTTGGTTTTCTCCGAGCTTTCGGGATTCCGTCCGTGGTGTCGGTCAACGAAAAAGTATATTACTTCCCTTTTGGAAGCTCCCATGCGCTCTTGTATCTCGCCTTCTGTTGCAGGGATGTCGTGCCTTTTCAGCGCGGTTTCGAACGCCGAGGCGACTTGGTCCCCATGCTCGATGGTTGTACCGACCATGTCGAAGACAACGAGATCTATGTTACTCATGATCCCTCCTCCCTAGACTTCCGTATGTCATGCGCGCCTTGAAGCGACCTTGCTTCTCGGGCCGTTACCGGCCGGCCTTCGCCGCTGTTCCCGTTACCAACCACGCGTCGCTAGCTTCTCCCCCTCCGAGAGGTCGCCCATCTCGC
>JADDPY010000701.1 GCA_016781635.1 Rubrobacter sp. | reverse complement strand
GAGGTCAAGCTGTTGGGCGGCTTGGTCGCGGTCGAAGGTGTAGGCGGATGCAGCCTCATCCATGCTGCACCTCTCCAAGCGCTGCGCGCAACATTTCGCCCCGGTACAGGAACACACGCACGAATGAGCCAGGCGGCAAGTCGCCCGCAAAGCTGCCAAACTCGCCGGGAATGTAGCGCCTGGAAAATTCTGTTACGGATGGATGTGCTGCAAAGAATGCAGCGTCTGAGGCAAAGACCTTGCGCCATAAGGCGTGAACGTCACTGGAATGGGCGGATTGTGCTGGCTGTGTAGCCAGGCCGACGGGTGATGTGGTCAGCACCATGATAGTCCTCGCTGTCGATACGTCGAAAATCACTCCATCACGAGTCCGGGAATGCAGAATCGCCGATTACAAGGCCGGAAACGCAAAACGCGCCTACCCCGTTGACCAGACGGGAGCGCGTTTTACTGATGCAAAGACAGCGGCTACTTGGAACTATATTACGTCAAGTTAGATATCATTACAATATTAAATCTTGACGGTACATCTTAGGTGATGTACGATACCTTTACCTTTGAACTTGGTTGAAGTCTGGTCAGACTTCGCCGCCTGACCGCCTTTGACGCTGTAACGTCGGGGGCGGTTTGTCTTTGCACGACTAACGGCTGGTTCGAAGTGTAGCACTTTCCAAACATTTGTCAAGCTTGTTCCGGGAACTTGACAATCAGTTTATCCCATTGCAATCACTTACTGTTCCGAACATGTTTACGCTCATCATGTTCGGAAATGTCCACGGATGTAGCTAACTTACCTCGTTTAATCTTCGGCAGGTTGCGCCGTTTATCGGTGTACCACCTGTTAACACGCATCCTCCATGCTTCAACGTCGATTTCTTCTTGCAAGAGAACCTCCGCGATTCCGGCGGCCTGCTCGCGGTTGATCAATCGGTGGTAGAGCGCGTGGTAGCAAAAAGACAGAATAGGATCAATGTCTGTTTGCCACTTTTCTTTCACTTTGTACCGCTTGATGCGATCTATCAGCATGGGCCAGGCATCAAGCCTAGAGAAGTCTAGACCCGAATTTCCCTTGCTATTGCCTCCCACAACCAGAGCACCGAAGTAGGCAACCTCGAAAAGATCCCAGCTGTTGCTAGTTGCAGCAGCCCGCCATAATCGCGCATAGAGTGCTATCGGCACGCGCTGAATGCTCCACGTTCGCCCCGTTCCGTCATTTGCTCGGACGTTGATCGTAATCTTTGGGAGCATTACGGACGACAATTGTTCCCACCCCGCCGCCTCTAACGATTGCCGCAACATGGCGTGCACCTCGGGTGGCATGCCCGCTGTGTCTTGATCGTGCTGGTCAGCCATAGTTACGCGCCTGCTGCGTGCGGGATTGACTCCATTGGGGGCACCGGCTCTTTGTCGGTTGATAGCTTGGCGAGCTCGACCGCAAGTCGCTCGCTATCTAACTCGGCCCGAATCTCACGAATCTCCGCCAATCGCTGGTTACGATCCCCGCCCAGGAGTGTAAAGAGATCGTTACCACTGGCACCCTTTTCCAAGAGCTTCCGCACCACTTTTGCCTGTGGCTCGGTTAGCGGTCCGGTTTTGATTATGTCGCGGGCAGGCGGGGTGGTATTGGTATGCACGGCTGCTGGTATGCGCCGCTGGTATGCTGGTATGGTGC
>JADDPY010000581.1 GCA_016781635.1 Rubrobacter sp. | reverse complement strand
CTGGGGCGCGCTGCGTTGGGCGCTGGCCTTTGTGGCCGTGACCTTCACCCTGTCCATCCTTTACTACGTGGCCCCGAACGCCGACCTGCCCTTCAAGTGGATCACCCCGGGCGGGTTAGTGGCAACGGCCCTCATGGGAATCTCTAGTGTGGGATTAAACCTCTACGTGGCGGATTTTGGCCGCTACGGCCAGATCTACGGACCACTGGCGGCGGTCATAGTCTTGATGCTCTGGCTCTACGTCACGGGCTTTGCGTTGATCGTCGGAGCGGAGATGAACGCCGTGCTAACCCGCATGGCGGAGGAACGAAAGGGCGTCGAGCTCGTGCGGCCGGAAACCTGAGAGAGCAAGCCGAACCTCTGGGAGGCATTGCCGATAAGGTTTTCACCTTTCTTTGTAAGCGGGGCTTCTCGAGATGATCTCGTCCGCCAGGGTCGCCAAGAATGCCGCGGCCGGAACCGCCAGAAGCAGACCGACCACCCCCAGCAACTTGCCCAAAAACAGGAACGCGATGATCACCACCACCGGGTGCAGGTGAACCTGCCTACCCATGACCTGCGGTTGGATGAGGTTCGCGTCCAGCAGATGTATGAGCAAGAAGAGTCCCGCGACGAGCAGCGCCTTGACCGGCGAGATCGCGAGCGCCACCAGCGTCGGCAATAACGCGCCCACGATCGGACCGAAGTAGGGGACGATCTCCAAAAGGCCGGCGGTGACGCCGAACAAGAGGGGCAAAGGAGCGCCCAAAACCCACAGACCGAGCCCCGCTAATCCGCCGACGACGAGCATCGCGATCCCCATGCCGAGGACCCAGCCGCGGAGCCTGACCTCGAGGTTTCGCAGCAGCTCTTTAACGTCCCTGCGGTTGTCGACGGGTACCAGTCGCAGGGCTCCCGAGAGCAGAGAGCCGGGATCGAAAGTCATGTACAGGGCCATGACCACCGTGGCGATCGCCTGGAGCGTCACGTACGTTAGGTTGGTAAGGAGCAGCGGAAGCGCGTCTAGTACCGGCAAGAGGAGGTTTCTCAGCTGCCCGACGTTCTCGGACAGATCGGGGACGATCCTTAAACGGTCGTGGAGCCGGGCGGACAGCTCCGACAGCGAGTCCAGGTACGCCGGCGCGGCAAGGACCAACGTTTGGGCCTGCCGCAAAAAGCTCGGCAACATCACGAGCCAAAAAACCGCACCGGCGGCTCCGACCACCCCCAGTGTTATCGTCGCCGCAGCCCAGGGGGGAGCTCCGAACATCTTCGGCACGCGCGCGATGCTCCGAAGAACCAACGCCATAAGCATCGCCACGGCTATCAGCTCCAACTCCGCCAGCAATTCGTATGCGATCAAAAGCCCCGCGGCGAGCAACACCGCCAGCGGAGCCCCGCTAGTTAGCCGGCGCCATCCACCGGAGTCGTCTCTGAAGCCCGACATCGGATACCTTTTTCTCCTCGGGGTTCCCCTGTCCCTCGAAGCGTTTATATCATGCCTTTTCGACAGCCGTCCCCGCGTTTCTGGGAAGATCGCCGGTATGTGGAAGAGGGAGCCCAGAGGAGATCGACCGCTCGGGGGCGGCCCTACCGGGGGTGTCGGGGAGGGCCGCCCCTGGGGGCGCCGGGGAGGCCCGGGCAACTTCGCGGAAGGAGCCGCCCGGGGGGAATGGGCGGCTCCTAGAACGGTAGTCTACATCCCTCCGATCGAGTACCTACCCCGAACTTCTCCAGAGAATGGGTCCCGACACGGCACCCTCAGCGCTTCCCTTCTCCTCCTTGCGGCTCACTATCTTCTCCTCCTGCCGACCCCATGCATCCTCATCCTTCGCAGGCGATCTTGCGGACACCGAAGTGTAGGCCGTTCCTTCGCTGGACGCCGAGGATCCGTCGGTGCGGGCGGCCCGTTAGAGCTTCGCGGAAGGTATACGACGCTCGGGCGAGATGGGTAAGGTGGCGTCGAAGGCCGCAC
>JADDPY010000440.1 GCA_016781635.1 Rubrobacter sp. | reverse complement strand
CGAAACTACCCAGCTCAGCACGTCCTCGAAGCCGCTCCCGGTGATGGCAAGAAAGCCGCTCGTGAGGGAGTAGCGGTGGAAGCCGAGGGCGGGGTGATTGCCGTCTCCGGGGAACTTGTACAAGATCGCCCGGGGGAACGGTTGGATGTCCGTAGCGTGGAGGGCCAGAGACGGGGGCTTCCTCGAGGACCACTCGGGCGCTGCGTCAGGGCGTTGAGCGAAGGCGGCAACTTCCGCCCGGGCCACGAAACCTTCTCCGGCGAGGTAGAGGAGGGCGCGGTCGCCGGGTCGTGCCCGACGGATCGGGGTCCGGTTCGAAGAGACGCAGAAGGTGTTCGTGCGCCGCATGGTTTCGTAGTTCTCCCGCGCGTGGTCACCGACAAAGGCCATCACCCAGTGGTTCATCCCATCGCTCCTAGCCTCGCTGCCCTATGGATCTTTATCGGACGATAATGCCGGCGGCTTTAGCATCGGGAGGGGGAGGTGGTGCTAAGATGAGCGCTCTTGTAGGAAGAAAGAAACAGTCTTAGAGAAGGTTCGGAGGGCGAGATGGATAATAGCCACGGGGACCGGGCGGCTTACGTAACCGGGGTTGGGATGGTCAGCCCCGTGGGCGTCGGCCGGGAGGCGTTCTGGGGCTCGCTGCTGGCCGGCGAGAGCGGTATGGGGCCCATAACGCTCTTCGACACGGAGGGGTTCGGGGTCACGATCGCGGCGGAGTGCGGCGACTTCGACCCGAAGGACTTCATGGACCGGAAGGCCGCCCAGCGAACGGACCGCTTCGCCCAGATGGCCCTCGCCTCGGCGAAGCTGGCCGTGGACGATGCCGGCGTATGGGGTGAGTTGGAAGAGAACCCGGAGCGCGTAGGCCTCGTCATCGGGACCGGCATCGGCGGCGCGACGAGCATGGAAGAGACTCAGTGGACCATCACCAACAAGGGTCCGGCCCGGGTCAACCCGTTCGCGGTCACCAAGATCATGCCGAACTCCGCCGCCGCGCACATCGGCATCCAGCTCGGCATCAAGGGCCCCTCGACCGCGAACGCCCTCGCCTGCACCTGCGGCACCGACTCCATCGGCCTCGGCTACGACCTGATACGCCGCGGCGACGCCGACGTGGTCATCTGCGGCGCGTCTGAGGCGACCATCACCCCCGTCATCGTCGCCGGATTTATCGCGATGCGGGCCATGAGCCGGGACAACGAGAGCCCGAAGGAAGCGTGCAGGCCGTACGACGAAGGACACTCGGGGTTTGTAATCGGCGAGGGCAGCGCGGTCCTGGTCCTGGAGAGCGCCGAATCCGTCGAGCGCCGGGGCGCGGAGCCGTACGCGAAGATAACCGGCATCGGCCGTACCACGGACGCCTTCAACGTCGCCGACCCCCACCCGAAGGGCCGCGGCATCCACAGCGCCATGAGCCTCGCGCTCAAGAACGCCCGCGTCGAGGAAGACAGGGTCGACTTCATAAGCCCGCATGGAACCGGTACGGTCGCCGGCGACGGTCCCGAGTCCCAGGCGATGTACCGGATCAACCCGAACGCGATGGTCTCGGCGACAAAGTCCACCCTGGGACATTCCCTCGGGGCGACCGGGGCGATCGAAGGCGTCATCTGCGCCCTCGCCATAAAGGAGAAGACCGTCCCCCCCATGCGCAACCTGACGACGCTCGCCGAAGACTGCGCCAAGCTCGACTACGTCGTCGACAAGCCGCGCGAAGCCCCCGACCTCGACGTCGCCCTCTGCGCGAACCTCGGCGTCGGCGGCCACAACGCCGCCGCCGTCTTCGAGAGGCCGTAGGGGAGCATGTCCGACACGAACCTTCAGAACCTACCGGACAACCTCCCTGTTCCCGAGGACGACGGGGCCTCGGACCACCTGCCGGGGAGGATCCTGCCACATCTCCCCCTCCCTTCTACCTCCGGGGAGCCGGTAACTCTCTCGGGGCTGCGCGGTAGGACGGTCGTGTACTGCTACCCGATGACGGGGAGGCCGGACAGGGACCTGCCGGAGGGCTGGGACGCCATTCCGGGGGCTCGTGGTTGTACGCCGCAGTCCTGCGGCTTTCGAGACCATCATGGGGAGATCCGCGGCCTCGGGGCCCGTGTCTTCGGCCTGAGCAGCCAGAGCACGGGGTACCAGCGGGAGGCGGCGGAGCGGCTCGGCCTTCCGTTCGAGCTTCTGAGCGACGAGGGGCTCGCCTTCGCGAAAAGCTTGAACCTGCCGACCTTCGAGGCCGACGGGACGACAAAGATCAAACGCCTTACGCTCGTGGTGGACGACGGGAGGATCGAGAAAGTCTTCTACCCCGTCTTCCCGCCGGGCGAGAACGCCGGGGAGGTCACCGCGTGGCTTTCGCAGCATCCCCGGACGGCAGGACTGGAGAGGACGTGAGCATGGAGACCGTTTCCGACGTTTCCAGGAGGACGATCGAGGAGAGGCTCGCAGAGCTGGAGGGTATCGTAGCCAAGCGTGGGAGCGCCCTGGTGGCGTTCTCCGGCGGGGTCGACTCCTGCCTCGCGCTCGCGGTCGCGGCGCGGGCGCTGCCCGAGGGCAAGGTACTCGCGGTCACGTCGAACAACGAGACGTACCTGCCCTCGGAGCTCGGCCAGGCCGAGGCGTTCGCGCGCTCTCTGGGTGTTGAGCACTTAGTGGTGAACACCCGCGAGCTTGACGACCCGAACTACGCGAAGAACCCGACGAACCGCTGCTACTTCTGCAAGAGTACGCTCTACTCGGACCTGCACGAGATGGCGGTCGAGCGGGGCTACGACTGCGTAGTGGACGGGGCGAACAAGGACGACGAGGGGGATTATCGCCCGGGGCGTAAGGCGGCCAAGGAGCTCGGGGTGCTTTCTCCCTTGAGCGTCGCGGGGATCAGCAAGGCGGAGGTGCGGGGGTTGGCGAAGCACCTCCGGCTGCCGACGTGGGACAAGCCGGCGCTTGCGTGTTTGTCGAGCCGCTTCCCCTACGGACAGGAGATCACGCCGGAGAAACTGGCCCAGGTGACTCGGGCGGAGGAGTTTATGCGCTCGAAGGGCTACCGTCAGGTTCGGGTGCGCCACCACGGCGAGATAGCACGCCTGGAGGTCGGCCCGGACGAGCTCGAGCGGGCCTTCGCCGAGCGGGAGGAGATCTCGGCCGAGCTTACGGACGCGGGCTTCCTTTACGTCACGCTCGACCTCGCAGGTTACAAGTCCGGTTCCCTCAACGCAGCTCTGAAGCGCCCCGGGAAGAAACCGAAGAAAACCCTGCCCATGATCGTCTAGGAGAGTGGCGCAGAGCGAGCCGATACTCTGGGTCACCCTGATAGTCATGCTCGTGGGCCTCGCGGGGAGCGTCCTCCCCGCGCTGCCGGGTGTACCATTGATCTTCATCGCCGCCCTCGTCTACGCATATTTAACGGGCTTCGCGTACGTCGGGGCCGGCGTCCTCGTTCTGCTCGGCTTCTTCGCGGCCCTCGCCTTCGTCGCGGACTTTGTGGCGACAAGCTACGGCGCGCGCAGGTTCGGGGCAAGCAGCTGGGGCACGGCGGGCGGGGCGATCGGGGGGCTCCTCGGCGCCCTGGTCGGAGCGCTTTTCTTCGGGGTAGGCGCGATCTTCGGCCTCCTCGCCGGCTCTATCGGCGGCGTCTTCCTCGGTGAGTACCTGCGGCGCCAGAGGCGCCCAAAGGCTCGTAGCGGGAACGATGCACCTAGGGTGAGGCCCGCCCGCGGAAGCAACGACTGGCGGCGCACGTCGAGGGCAGCGGGCGGGGTGCTCGTCGGCTACCTCGCCGGCGCAGTCGCCCAGGGAATACTCGGTCTCTTGAGCATAGCAATCTTCGTCATTGCTTTGTTCTACGGCTGACAGCGTTCGCCATCGCAGCCGAGTTGTCTCCACGGCTTACGCTCTAAGGGCAGGGCGGAGAACGCACGAATGCTCCGCGAGGTAGTCGCCCGGCGGGTATACGAGAAGGGGTCGACCCTTTACACATCGCCGTGTAGCTTCGCGGCTCCGTTCCTGTGGCATGCTGTATGTAAGGAAGTTACCGGTAAGAGGTACGGTACTCGACGGGAGCGGCTAGCGCGGACAGGTCGCCACACGCAAGACCGAAGAAAGCCGGAGGGGTGATGAGCATAGACGGTGGAGATGTCGTGGAGGTGCTCGGGCGCCGGGTCCGTCTGGTGGACCTGAGCCGGCCTGTCGGCCCGACGCCGAGCGAGCCCAACCCGCCCCGCGTGAGGCGCGTGTCACACGAGGATGGGGCCGAGCTCTGGGAGCACCTGTTTGGCATCCCGCCGGAAGCCCTGCCCACGGGGCAGGGCTTCGCCGGCGAGGTGGCGGAGCTCTCCACGCACTCCGGTACGCACATGGACGCGCCCTGGCACTACGCTCCTACCTCCGAGGGGGAGCTGGCGCAGAGGATCGACGAGGTGCCCCTGAGCCGATTTATGGGCCCCGCCGTGGTTCTAGACGTCTCGGACCTTCCAACGGGTTACCTGGTATCCCCGGGGGACGTAGAGGAGCGACTAGGCGGGCTCGGTCACGCCCTATCGCCCGGTGAGATCCTACTGTTCCGCACCGGGGCGGACGAGGCGTGGGGAACGGAGGAGTACTTCGGGTACGGGTGTGGCCTGGGCAAGGGGGCGGTACTCCATCTCGTCGAGCGCGGCATAAGGGTAATGGGCACGGACGCCTGGAGCCTGGACCGGCCTTATCCCCTTATCGGGGGGGAGTGGCGGGAGAAGCGGGACCCGTCCCTATTATGGCCGGCGCACTACGCCGGGGCGGAACACGCCTACTGCCACCTCGAGAAGCTGACCAACCTGACGGAGCTGCCGGCGGTCGGTGCGACGCTACTCTGCATGCCCATCAAAGTAGAGGGCGGTAGCGGTGCATGGGTGAGGGCCGTAGGGCTAGTACCCCTGGATACCTAGAAAACCGGCGACCCCCGCCCCGAACTTGGTCGCTACTGCTCCTCGTCGCCCTTCTCGCGCAGAAACTCTTCCAGCTCACTCGCGAGATCATCGCCGGAGGGTAGGTCCTTTGGATCTCCGTCGGCCTGGGCGTCGTAGCGCTCCTCGAGCATCTGGACGTAGGAGGTGAGGTCCGAGTCCTGTGATACGGCGGCGGCGACCTGGCGCTGGTAGTCCTCGGAGGTGCGCTCCAGGTGTGAGGTGTCCAGAGAACCGCCCACGAGGTGCTGCAGGTTCTGCAGGAGCTCGAGCGCCGCAGGGGCCGAGGGGACGCTCGGCAGGTAGTGCGGCACCGAGGCCCAGAAGCTGACCGCCGGGAGACCACTCTCGGCCACGTAGCGGTGCAGTATGCCCGTTACCCCGGTCGGACCCTCGTAGCGCGAGGCAGAAAGCTTGAGATTCTCGACGAGCGAGGGGTCCTGGGCGTTAGCCGAGACGGAGACGGGCCGGGAGTGCGGCACATCGGCGAGTAGGGCCCCCAGCGTCACCACGAGCGATGCGTCGAACTCGCGGCCGAGGTCCACAAAACCCTGGCAGAACGACTTCCACCGGAAGTTCGGCTCGGGACCGGAGATCAGGATAGCATCGCGTCCCCCGAGCGCTCTCACCCCCCCGCTCGTCGCGTACAGGACATTCTCGGGCCACTCGATGATCCGGGTGACGCCCTCGACCAGCGTGATCTGGGGCCTCACGGACTGGTAGTCGAAGAACTCCTCGCCGACGAAGGCCCCGACCCGCTCGGCCCCCCACTCCTCCCGGAGCGTATCGACGGCCAAGCTCGCCGCCTCCGCAGCATCGTTCCAACCCGTAAACCCGGCAATCAGCACGGGCCTGTTCAGCTCAGGCCTGCGCTCCAACTCAACGTATCGTGTATCCATAAACCAAGCTTACCACGCGAGCGCCCCCCCGCCCTTTTCTGGCCTGACGGGGGTGGGCCGCATGGTTTCGAAGCCTGCTTACTCTACTCTGTTGTTCGAAAATGCCGGGTGCGGATGACGCTCACGCTCCCGTATCCCATAGACCGTGCCTTTTTAGCGCGTCTTGAAGATCGCGTCCTCCACATCCGGCGACGCGTTACCCGCACCGTCGCGGAATTGTACGTAGACGGTCTTAGTCCCCTTGCCCGCCGGCAACCTCCACGACTTGCGGGTGGTGTAAGCCTGCCATCCAGTCCAGCTCTTGCCGGCGTTTCTAATGCGCATCTGGCGAACGCCTGTCCCACCGGCGTTGTCGCTCGCAGAGAGGCGTAGGGTGACGCTGGCGCTGTTGGTACGCGCGGCCCCACCGTTAATGGTTACACCGCCCGTGGGGGCTATCGTATCCGTAGCGGGGGCAGGGGCGGGCGCCGGAGCGGCGGTGGTCTCGGTCACCCCGGCGGCGGCGCGGGCATCGACCATGCGGCCGGTCACGGTCTTGCCGGCGGTCGAGGGGGCGGGCTTGCCGCTGTCCATGATCGCCTTCTTCAGCCCAACCGGGTTGCCTAGAAGGGCCGGGTTCGCAGAGGCCGCAAGCGCGGCGGCGCCCGTCGCGTGCGGTGAGGCCATCGAGGTGCCGTTGTAGTAGGCGTAAGTTTTGCCGGGGACCGTGCTCAGGATGCTTACGCCGGGTGCGGAGACGTCTACGGAGGTGGCTCCGTAGTTGCTGAACGCGGGCATGCCGCCTCTGTTATTGATCGCCGCGACGGAGAGGATGTTCGGGCTCGCGTACGAGGCCGGGTAGGAGCGGCTCGCGGAGGTGTCGTTGTTGATGCTTTCGTTGCCGGCGGCTGCGACGAAGAGCTGACCGGAGGCATCGATGGCGTCCTTCTCGGCCTGGACGAACCCGGCGGCGCCGTAGGAGTTGTTGGAGATCCTGACCCCCATCTTCGTGGCGTACTGAATAGCTTTTATCTCGGAGGAGACGGAGCCGGGAGATGGCCCGCTGCCGAGGAAGTTGAGCGCCATGATCTTGACGTTTGGAGCTACTCCGACGACTCCCCCGCCGTTCACCGAGGCGGCGATGGTACCGGCGACGTGCGTGCCATGAGTGTCGGTCGGCGAGTTATGAACCGTGTTGTCGTTGTTGACGAAATCCCATCCGTTGACGTCGTCGGCGTAGCCGTTGCGGTCGTCATCGACCCCGTTGGTCGCCTTGTTCCTGCCGAGGCTATCCGCGCCGGACTCGCCGGGGTTGACCCACTTGCGCCCCGCGAGGTCGGGGTGGGTGAAGTCCACGCCGTCGTCGATGACCGCGACGACAAGGTTCGGGTTGCCCTGGGTTACCGTGGAAGCTTCGGAGCCGTTCAGGTCCACGTCGGGGGATCCGGCCGTTCCGTTCACGGTCTGGCCGGTGTTGTTCAACCCCCAGAGCTCCCGGAAACGGGGCTCGTCGGCGTAGCCGGTGGGATGCCTGATGTAGTCGGGCTCGGCATACTCGACATCGGGACGCCGCTCGAGGTCGCGGACAGCCTGCTCGACGGACTGTCCCTTAACCTCGGCTACCTCGGCGTCTATAAGTTCTAGCTCGTCCTCCTTGAGGAGCCCCTCGTCGCGCCGGGCGTCAGCCTCCTCGGCCCTCGTCGCGTCCTCCTCGAACTTGACTATAACCTGGTCCGGCACCGCCTCGGCCTCCGTCGGAGCCTCGAAGCTCGGCCTCACGCCCCCCGGTTTCGCCCCCTCGTTCTCTGCCTGGGCGACCGCCGCTCCTGGAACGACAGAAGCTAAGGCTAACAAGCCCAGAATCGAAAACTTGCTACGCCGCGAAAGACGACTCATAAAATAAGTTTCCCCCTCCCGGAAGGGCACCTCCCGGTCATTTCTTGCATAGACGCAAAATCCACTTCTTCGTTATCGGCACGCCGGGCGCAAAGCTTTAACTCTCGCCGGGCTCGTCCCCTCCGTAGGGTGGAGGGGCATGGTAACCGGAGGCGGGGCTACAAGCTACGCGCGTCCGCGAGAAGGTACGATTTCGGGCGAGGTCAGGCGAAAGAACGATCCAGGCGGAGCGCTTTTTCGAGTCGCTTCAAATATTCCCTTTCGGCGATCTCGGTGACACCGAAACGCTCGAGGTG
>JADDPY010000432.1:797-1744 GCA_016781635.1 Rubrobacter sp. | reverse complement strand
TTGATCTCGCGACCGAGGCCGGCGCTATCCACCAGACCGAGGGCCGTCACACGCTGCGGATTGGAAAGCGCCAGGTGCAGGGCTACAAGACCACCGACCGAGTTACCCACTACCACAGGCCGCTCGATACCGCAAGTGTCGAGGAACTCTCTGACAAAGTCGGCGAAGAAGGTGGGTGAGTAGTGCTCGGGATTGGCGGTAGGACCGAATCCAGGCAAGAAGGGTGCGTAGACCCGGTGGGCCTGCGCAAGAGCAGGTATGACCCAGCGCCAGGACCAGGCGCTGTGACCGTCGCCGTGTAGCAGCACCAATGGCGGCCCCTCGCCCGCGGTCAAGTAATGAGTCGAACGGCCTCCAATGTCGATTTGCCGCTCCTCGATCACCACGTCGGGGAAGGTACTTATCGCCTGCTCGGTAGAGATCCGAGCCTGGTCGAACCAGATGCGCGTCATACGCTCGACCTGGCTCTGTCCCCACGACATTAGATTGACCGTCGAGTTCCATGCGTCGATGCTGGCGTCTGCCCAGGACGCCCCGAAGTCATTGCTGCTCTGACCTGGTGCGTTTTGTCCCTTCGGACCTTCATGAATGGTAGTGCCGACTCCATGGTCCTTTCTACCGCAGGGCGTTTCCATATTGCTCCTCAATGCTGTCAATGTACCCCTGGTGCGTCCGGGACATCTCGCTCATCAGCCTACGCTGCAGGTCTACGGCATCCTCTAGTGCTCGGCCCGTCGAGTCAAGCACGTTCCTGTTATACTCCCAGCCCCTGAGCAGGCCATCGAGGTAGATATTGGTGCTGGTCGTCAGGATCTGGCCGTAGGCGCGGGTCCAAGAGATAGCCAGCTGCCCGGCAATCCGGTACTGCTGCTGAGCCTGCTGCTCGACGGCGTCCAGCAGGTGCTGCGCGAAGGCGCTCCCGGCCTGCGAGCTGGCGCTCGAGGCGA
>JADDPY010000432.1:301-769 GCA_016781635.1 Rubrobacter sp. | reverse complement strand
GACTTGGTCCTCCGCGGCTCCGGTCACGTTCTCGACCGCATCCTTGACCGCTTGGACACCCCTGCGGGCCTGCTGCTGTATGCTGTTTCCCTCGCTCATCGTTGTGTTCCTTTCCATATTTTCTTCCAGTCACCGCGGTAGGGCTGAGGGGCGCGAGCCACCGCTATCCTAGATTAGTGCCTGGTGCTGGGTGGCGTCCGGCCGACCTTGTCGGGCAAGGTTCGTGCCTCCTTCGATCATACCCGCGTGCAGGAACTCGTTCTCGATGCTGGGGCCTTAAGGAGAAGAGAGAGCGGATCCCGGATCGGAGGGACACCGATCCGACGCGACTCGCTCCGGTCGCTCTGATGGTCGGAAACCAGATGGTGTCCCCTTCCGGACTGCTTGCATTTACCACAGGTATGGCAATCGCGGGGTCGCTCGCACCTGCCCTACCCACTACTACCCTCTCCGTGCCTCGATCCCTTA
>JADDPY010000432.1:0-192 GCA_016781635.1 Rubrobacter sp. | reverse complement strand
GATCCTGCTCGCGCGGCAGCGTCTCGGTCAGCAACCCGCGCATCATTAATCCGAGGATGTGGTGATCGCGGCCGGGCGTGGCTTGAGGTACCAGGTACTGACGATGAGAAAGGGGCATCGCCACCTCCCGCGTACCTTCCGCTTCGGAGGGGTTGCCCAAGCCGGCGATCTTCAAGGTGCCAGCATCGTTTA
>JADDPY010000401.1 GCA_016781635.1 Rubrobacter sp. | reverse complement strand
CGAGGAGTACGCCCACTTCCGCCACGTCAACACCTTCGGCGGCAACCCCACCGCCTGCGCTCTCGCGATCCGCAACCTCCAGATCATGGACGACGAGGAACTCCCCGAGCGCTCGAGGGTTATGGGGGAGAGGTTGCTGGCGGAGCTCTCCGAACTCTCCGACCACCCGAACGTAGGCCAGATCCGGGGCAGGGGCCTCCTTGCCGGCATCGAGCTTGTCGAGGACAAGGAGACGAAAGCCCCGGTCTCCGCCGACAAGGTGGCGAAGGTCATCTCGGGCTGCAAGGAGCGTGGGCTCATCGTCGGCAAGAACGGCGACACCGTCGCCGGGTTCAACAACGTCGTGACCCTCGCGCCGCCGCTCGTCGTCACCGACGAGGACCTCGCGTTCATCGTCGAAACCCTCAAGGAGAGCGTGCGAAGCTTGTAGGGCGATAGCGCGTAGGGCCTGGCTCGTACTAATGTAATAAAATATACATGCGTGGTGCATGGGGTGGCGCCGCCGTAGGCCTAAGGGGTGACCGGGGAGGGAAGCATATGGTGGAGCACGGTACTCAGCATGGCGGGGGTGAAGGGGCGAAGTTGCAGCCCGGCCTCAAGCAGCGGCACATGACCATGATCTCGCTCGGCGGGGTCATCGGGGCTGGGCTCTTCGTGGGGAGCGGGGCGATCCTGAACGCGGCGGGGCCGGCGGCGGTCTTGACGTATGCCATCACCGGGGTCCTCGTAGTCCTGATCATGCGGATGCTCGGGGAGATGGCGGTGGCGAAGCCTTCGGTCGGGTCGTTCTCGGATTATGCCCGGACGTCCTTGGGCAACTGGGCCGGGTTTACCATCGGGTGGCTGTACTGGTACTTCTGGGTGATCGTGGTCGGGGTCGAGGCCGTGGCGGGGGCCGGCATCATCTCGCAGTTTCTTCCGGCGGTGCCGCTCTGGGCCATCGCGCTCGGCGTGATCGTGTTGCTAACCCTCACCAACCTCTACTCCGTCGGCTCCTTCGGCGAGTTCGAGTTCTGGTTCGCCTCCATAAAGGTCGTCGCGATCGTCGTGTTCATCTTCCTCGGCGGCCTGTACGTCTTTGGACTGTGGCCCTCCGAGACGCCCGGCTTCTCGAACCTCTACGCCAACGGCGGGTTCGCGCCCGAGGGTGGGTTGGCGGTCTTTTCGGGGATCACCACCGTGATCTTTGCGTTCGTCGGGGCGGAGATCGTGACGATCGCCGCGGCGGAGTCGGCCGAACCCGAGCGGGGCGTGGCCAGGGCGACGAACGCGGTCGTCTACAGGGTCCTGCTCTTCTACGTGCTCTCGGTCTTCTGGTCGCGGCGATCGTGCCGTGGAACGCCAGCTTCACCTCCGGCAACGTCGAGAGCCCGTTCGCGGTCGCGCTTGAGACGATGGGCATCCCCGGAGCCGCGACGGTGATGAACTTCGTGATCCTGACCGCGCTCCTGAGCGTCCTGAACTCGAGCCTCTACACCTCCAGCAGGATGCTTTTCGCCCTCACGCGCCACGGCGACGCCCCGGGCTTCTTCACCAACACCACGGCGCGTGGTGTGCCGATATGGGCGATCCTCGCCGGGACGGCAGTCGGCTACGTCTCCGTCCTCGCCGCGTACTTCTTCCCGTCGCAGGTCTTCACGTTCCTCCTCAACTCTTCGGGGGCGGTGGCGCTCTTCGTCTACCTGCTCATCGCCGTCTCGGAGCTCAGGATGCGCCGTCGCCTGGAACGCGAGAGCCCGGAGCGGCTGCAGCTAAAAATGTGGTTCTACCCGTGGCTGACGTACCTCTCGATCCTCGGCATCCTTGCAGTGCTGGTCTCGATGGCCTTCACCGAGGACGGACGTCCCCAACTGCTCGCGACCATCGTCAGCGTCATCCTCTTCCTCGGCGCCTACTTCCTGCGCAGCCGCTACGGTGGCCGTGTCGAGAGCCACAGCGCCCGGCCCGTCGGAGAGTAGAACCGCCAAAGTTCAGCG
>JADDPY010000339.1 GCA_016781635.1 Rubrobacter sp. | reverse complement strand
TGCTTGCCCGCAAGCTTCGGGGGCGTGCACCAATCCCTGGCCGGCGTTCCGGAACGCTGCTTCCGCAGAAAGCAACTCAGGCCGCCGAAGAGCTCCTCGGCGCCCACGGCGACCCCGTCCGCAGCGTACACGGCCTCCCTCTCGCCGGTGAGGTAGCCCCGTAGCTCGTCGACCGGGCGCCACTCGTCGGGGAGCACGAGCTCGACCCCGACGCGAGTAGAGCCGTTCTCGCCCTCGATCCGGTAAGATGGATGGCGAGCGGCGACGGATGCAGCCTTTGCTAAGGCACCGTCCGACCGCAGGGGAAATTTCATCGAAAGCCTCACGAGGGGCGATTCTACCATCGCACGGGGCAGAAACGACCCCGAGACAGCCGCGCAAGGAGGACCGAGCATGACGGAAAGCAACAACCCGCCCATCTCCACCCGCCGCGGCGACGACGGTACCACCACGCTTTTGGGGGCCGGACGTCTCTCCAAGGCCGACGCCTCGATCGTAGTCCTCGGCGACATCGACGAGGCGAGCTCCTTTCTCGGTCTCGCCCGCGCAGAGGCCGCGGGGGCCGGGGCGGACGAGATATCGAGGGTCATCCTAGATCTGCAGCGCCTCCTCTACCGGGTGATGGGTGACGTGGCGATGCCGCAGGAGCAGAACTTTATCGGCGAGAGCGACGTCGGGTACGTGGATGATGCCCTCGAGGAGTGGCGCGGTCGTACGGATCTCCCCAACGAGTTCGTCGTCCCCGGCGGGAGCCGACTGGGGGCCCTCCTGGACGTCTCCCGATCCGTCGTGAGACGCGCCGAGCGAAGCCTGGTGGTCGCGGGCTACGCCGAGGGGCACACCGACGCCCTGAAGGCGGTCAATCGCCTCTCGGACCTCCTTTTCGTCATCGCCCGCAACGCCGACGGACGGCACGACCTCTCACGGGGGTGACGTAGTCCCCGGGCTCCGGCTCCTCCTCTTACTTATCCTCCTCATCCTCCCGGGGTGCTCGGGAGAGCCGGCCGCGCCGCAAAGACAGAGCCCGGAAGGATCGCCCCTCCCGCGAGAATCGGCGGCTCCGCAACGGAAGCCACGGCCCGGACGCGGGACCACTCGCCGAATGTCCCGAAGCCCGATCCAGCCTACGGCTATGCGCACGGCGAGCCCTCGGGCAACAAGGTCGTGGGGGGCGAGGGAAGGGCGAACGGGGTGCTGAGGATCTGGGCGTAGAGCGGGCCACGGGGGGAGCAGGCTCCACGCTATGGGTATGATGCCGGGGAGGCAGGGGAGTTTCTTGAGGAGGAGGTTGGGGTGGCAATAAATTTTGGCGTCTTCGTACCGCAGGGGTGGCGGATGGACCTGGTCGAGATAGACGACCCCGTCGAGCAGTACGAGGCGATGACCCGGGTCGCGAAGATCGCCGATCAGTCCGGGGCCTACGACTCCGTCTGGCTCTACGACCACTTCCACACCGTCCCCGAGCCGACGCAGAACACCGTCTTCGAGTGCTGGACCGCGACCGCGGGCCTGAGCCGCGACACCGAGCGGGTCAGGATCGGGCAGATGGTCACCTGCAACGGCTACCGCAACCCCGCCCTTCTCGCCAAGATGGCGTCGACGGTGGACGTGATGAGCCAGGGACGCCTCCTGTTCGGTCTCGGCGCCGGCTGGTACGAGCACGAGTGGCGGGCCTACGGCTACGGGTTCCCCGAGACGCGCGAAAGGATGCGCGCCTTCCGGGAAGCCTGCGAGATCATCCACCGCATGTGGACAGAAGACGGGGTCCGGTTCGACGGCGAGTACTACAAGCTCGACAAGCCCATCAACGAGCCGAAGGGCGTCAGGGTGCCGCACCCGTCTTTCTGGATCGGGGGCGGCGGCGAGAAGGTTACCCTGAGGCTCGTCGCCCGCTACGGCGATGCCTGCAACGTCGGCGGCGACGTCGAGACGATCAAGCATAAGTTCGACGTTCTGAAGGGCCACTGCGACGCCGTGGGGCGAGACTACGAGGAGATCACGCGCTCCACCTCGGTCAACGTCTACCTGCTGGAGGAGGGCGACGACCCGGTGAGCGCCACGGAGCTCGCCCGGGGCGGCATGGCCTACGACGAGTACTCGCAGCAGTTTATGGTCGGGACCGCCGAGGAGATCACCGCTCGCCTCCGACCGATGGTCGAGGCGGGCGTCAACTACTTTATCGTCTACATGCCCCGCGTCGCATACGAGCCCTTGATGGTTGAACGCTTCGCGAAGGAGATTATCCCGAACTTCTCGTGAGGGGGTGTTTCCCCTAAGAGGACGGCTTCTCCACCCACTCCGGGGGCGGGGTTATGACGGGCTCGGGGGCGTTGCCGGGTCCGTCGAGCCCCATGGAGGTTACGGTCATGGGGACGCGCACCTTCATGTCGCGGTCGACGAGAAGCTGGCAAGAGAGCCTGAGCTGCCCGACGAGATTTTTGTTCTCGAGGACCTCCTTCTCGGCCTGCGTCATCTTCTCGGGCTCGCCCTCGAGAAACTCTACGCGGCAGGTGGTGCATTTGGCGTAGGCGCCGCAGCGGTGGAGAATGTCGACTCCGGCGTCCTCTTCTACGGCTAGCACCAGCCTCTTCCCCTCCGGCACGTCGAAAGCGCCGGTTCCTTCTACCTCGAGCTTGGGCACGCGGTTCTCCTCTTGATTGGTGGGCTTAGGGCCATTCTAACGTCGGCGTGGTCTCCGGTGTGAGCGGGCCCGTGGCGAGGCCACGGCAAGCAGCGGAATGGGGGTCTCCCGAAATCTCTACGGGTAACACGTCAATTTGGTGTCCCCAAGCGCGGCCAGATGGGATAAACTCCCCGGCCATGAACGAGGAGAAGTACCACTTGGACGACAGACCGCCTTCGGTAAAAGTAGACAAGCCCTGGGGCAGGTTCGAGCAGTACACCCACAACATCCCCAGTACGGTCAAGATCATCACCGTGGAGCCGGGAGGGACGCTCTCGCGCCAGTACCACCACGGCCGCGACGAGCTGTGGGTGGTCCTGGACCCGGGCATCCGGGTCGAAATCGGCGAAGAAATCCTAGATCCCCAGCCTGAGGAGAAGATCTTCATTCCCAGGGGGACGCTACACCGTCTCTCGTGCGTTGGCGACAGCCCGGCGAGGATCCTGGAGGTCTCCTTCGGCGTCTTCGACGAGGACGACATCGTCCGCATCGAGGACGTCTACGGCCGAATCGAGCCGTAAAGGAGCGCCGGTGAGGCCCGCGCCCACCGCCGTCTTTTCTTGCGCATCGTCGGGCCCGATTCTCCCCGCGCGTTCGAACATCGAACGGGAAGGACGCCCGTCACCGCGCTCGAGAGGCCCGGCGTGAGATCCTCCGGGCGCGGTGACGGGCGTCGTAACGTACCTCGCGGTGGCCGGTCACCCGAATCTCCCGGTGACTCGCGGCGCGTCGATGAGGAGGACTACCCGGAGAGGGGCGGAAGGAGAAGGGGGGTGTTCTCCCCGTCCCGAGGCCTCGTGCTGCCCGCCGTCGGGCTCCTGGTCCTCGCGCTCGTGGTCGGCGGGGTGCTGCTGTGGCGCTGGTACGGAGACCAGACAGGGGGGACAAGCACCTTCGAGGACTCGGTCGCCTCGGGCCCCGAACCCCTCGTGCGCCTGACGAACGGCCCGGGGCAGGTTCGCGTGGAGGGGGTAGAAGCCGAGGTCGTGGAGATTTCGGCTGAGAGATATGCCCGCGGGTCGGACCCCACCGCCGCGGGGGAGAATGCATCCGAGGTGGACGTGGACGTCGCGCGTGAGGGCTCCACGCTGGAGATCTCCTCGGACGGGGGCCGCGGCACGGGGGTCGACTACGCCTTGAGGGTGCCCCGGGGGAGCAAGGTCGAGATCGAGTCGGCGGAGGGGGACGTAGAGGTCTCGGGCATAGCCGACAGCGTACAGGCGAAGGCGGAGATGGGGGACGTAACGGTGAGGGACGTGCGGGGCTCCGTAACGATAGAGGCGCCCCGGGGCGACGTCGCGGTCGAAGGGATAAGCACGGAGACGGGAAACGTCGATATCTCCGTCGGCTCGGGCGACCTGGTGCTGCGCGACCTCGTGGTCGGCATCCTGGAGGCGCGGGTGGAGGCGGGGAGCGCCGAGCTTCTCGGGCGCTTCTCGGGCGGCGGCCGGCTGCTCGTGGAGACAGGCTCCATCGCCGTCAGGGTGCCCCCGGAGGACGTGAGGGAGCTCGGCCTGGAAGCGCGCGTGGGTGAGGTCGTGCGAGAAACCGAAGCCGAAGGGGGCGAGTAGCCGGTGTTTGGGGGCGGAAGAGGTTCGGGCTACCACTCGCCGGAGGGCTTCCGGGATGCCGCACGCGAGGTCTGGCTCGCCCCGGGACGCTTCTTTCGGAGGCTCGACCCGGATGGGGGGTGGTTGAGGCCCGCGCTCTTCGCCTCGATCGTCCTCTACCTCAACCTCCTCCTCGGGGAGCTCCTGCAGGAGGTCTGGCTCTTCGAATTCAACTACGGCCTCATTTATGCGGCGTTGCTCGGCCTTCCCTTCGCGCTCGTCCTGGGCCCCCTGCTCGTCGTGGGGCTTTCGGCGCTCGTACTCACGATCCTCGACGGCGCTCCCTCGGGCCGCAAGCTCGGCCCCGTCTTCCGGGCTCTAGGCTACGCCTCGGCGATAGGGCTGGTGCTCTGGATTCCCTTCGCCCCCCTCGTCGCCGTCCCCTACGGCCTCTACGTCGCCACCGTGGCCGTAAAGGAGGTGCTGTTCATAGACTGGAAGCGCGCGGCGGCGGCGGCGCTCATTCCGCTCGGAGCCGTACTCCTGATCCTGCTGCTCCTAACCGGCCCCGACGAGGCCCGCCAGCTCCTCATAAACCCGCCGGGAAGTTAATGGGGTGGTGGACGAGGGGCAGCACCCCGTCGAATACCTCTTCGAGGGGCTGAAAACCGTCGAGCCTTACCCGCAAGGGGTAGACCCCGTGCCAGAGCGGCTCCCCGGCACCGCGTTCTTCCCGGGGGTATGGGCCTGCGGCATCAAGATCCCGAGAACGCACCACCACGCATGCCCGTCGGGGGCGTGATGGTGCTCGGGCACGACTTCTATTCGGAGGCGGGGTTCCGGCGCTTCGCTGCGAAGCGCGGCGAGAGCACGAAGGGGCCAACGTGGCGCAACCTCCTCGCTCTGCTCGCGCGCGTGGGGATCGGGCCCGAGCGGTGCTTCTTCACCAACGCCTACATGGATCTGCGCGCCGGCTCACGGAACACCGGGCGGTTCCCGGGGGCGAGGGACACCGGCTTCGTCGAGCGGTGCAGGGCGTTTCTGGGAGAGCAGCTCCGGGCCCAGAAGCCCCGACTGATTCTCACCCTCGGAAGCCACGTCCCCGCCGTACTCGCCCCGCTCTCCGAGGACCTCCACCCGTGGCTGAAAGCCACCTCCCTCAAAGCGCTCGACGAGGCCGGGTGCCCCATTATCCCGGCCGTCAGCTTCCCATCCGTCCCCAACCTCGGCGTGACAACCGCAGCCCTCGTCCACCCCTCCATCCGCTGGGCCAGCGTTCTGAGACGCCGCTACAAAAGCCTCTCCGGCGACGACGCCGAGGTATCTATTTTGAAGGACGCCCTGAAAGAGAGTAGCTTGGGCCAAGGGTGATCCGGCGCCTCCAAACGGTGCCAAAGACCACCTCGGTGGTTTCCCAGAATTATGCGCATTCGCCGGTCTACAGCAGAAAGCCCGCCAGGTCTCGATACAGCCTCGGCGAGATCTCGCCGAGGCTGTATCGAGATCTCCTCCGATTCTTCGACTACGCCGGGGATGGGAGCTGACCGGATATCCGGCGCGTGTCGGGGAAGTTCAGTTCAAGAAACGCCTCAATCGGAGAGGGCTTCGAGCGCGATCGCCGTCAGTAGCGCGGCACCTTGTGGCAGTATGTCTTCGTCGAAGGCGAACTGCGGGGTGTGCAGGCCGGAGACGTCGCCGACGCCGAGCCATATGTAGGCACCGGGTAGCTTCTGGAGGAAGAAGGCGAAGTCCTCGCCACCCATCGAGGGATGGGCAAGCTCGACGGCCCGATCCTCCCCGAAGAGCGAGCCCGCTACTTTTAGAGCGAGGGCTGCGGACTCGGGGTCGTTACGAGTAACGGGGTAGGAGAAGGTGTAGTCGAGCTCGGCGTCGGCGCGCATCGCGCGGGCCACGCCCTTCGCGAGCTCCTCCATGCGCTCCGGTAGCCTGTGCCGCAGGTCATCATCTATGGTGCGAACGGTACCGCCCATGCGAGCGGTCTCCGGGATGATGTTGAAGGCGGTCCCAGCCCCGATCTCCCCTATCGTCAAGACCGCCGGCTGGACCGGGTCGACCTCCCTGGAGACGATGGTCTGAAGCGCCGTCGCAACGTGCGCGGCTATGACCACGGCGTCCGCGGAAAGGTGGGGCATCGCCCCGTGCCCGCCCGTGCCCTTGATCTCCATCTCGAACTTGTCCGCGGCGGCCATAATAGGCCCGGCCTTCGTCGCCGCCGTCCCGAACGCCAACCCCGGCCACAGATGGAGCGCGAAGATCTGGTCGATCCCCTCGGCTACCCCTTCCTCGACCATCACCCTTCCCCCGCCGCCGCCTTCCTCGGCGGGCTGGAAGACGAACTTCACGGTCCCGTTGAGACGCTCGCGCAACGGACCCTGCGAGAGCGTCTTCGCGGCGCCGACGAGCATGCTCGTGTGGCCGTCGTGGCCGCAGGCGTGCATCTTGCCGTCGGTACCGGAGGCGAAGGGCAGGCCCGTCTCCTCGTGGATCGGTAAGGCGTCCATATCGGCGCGCAGGGCGATCGTGGGCCCTTCGCCCCCACCCTTCAGCGTCGCCACGATGCCGTTCTCGGCGACGCCGGTCTCGATCTCGAGCGGCAGTCCTTCGAGGGCCGCGAGGATCTTCTCGGCGGTCTTTTTCGTGTCGAAACCGAGCTCGGGCTCGCGATGGATGTCGCGCCTGAGCGCGACGATGTCCTCCCCGAAGCTCTTCTGAACCTCGTCTACCAGTCCTTCGAAACCCTGGGCCACGTCCATGCAGCCTCCTCTCTTCTTCTTACGTCCGTATCCTACCGGGTGATGCCCTTGACCCCGATGCCCCACTCCGTAAGTAGGTTACCCCCGACAAAGCCCGTGAGCCCGAGTACGGCGAGCCCAAAGAGCGCCACGGCGAGGTAGACCCGCGTCCCCCCGACATCGCTACCACGGTGCATCGAGCGCCAACGCCACGCCGTCAGCCCGACGAAAAGGGCAGTCGTAGCGAAGCCCAGGTACTGGTGGCGGTCTATCGCGGAGAGGAGGATCGAATCGTCCTCGTAAGCCAGGTGCGCCAGGAGGCCCGTGACCGTCGCCGCCACCGTCCCGAGCGTGCCGAGGACGAGCAGAAGCCACGCGCCGCTACGCAACCCGGGCCTCTTGCCGGCAAAGTAGTCCATGCCCGCGCTGACGAAGAGCAGAGCTATAGGGAAGTGTGTAACCGCATTATGAACATGGTTGAACAGGTTCTCGAAGAAATCGCTCACAACCACGTCCTTTCCACCACACCTGCTGCTCCGTCAAACACACAAAGCCAGTCATCATTCTACGCTGCCGCGTGCCGAACGAGAGCAGAACAAAGAGGCGCCCGCGGGGAGATCCCCACGGGCGCCTCCGGGAAGGGAGATCGTCCCCCTTCAACAAGCCAGGTTTTTAGGCGAGGCTCGGGTTCAGCCGGATCTCCACGTTGCCCCTGAGAGCGTTGGAGACCGGGCAGATCTGCTCGGCCTGGCGGGCAGCGTTCTCGAAGTCGTCCTGGCTCATGCCGGGAACGTTGCCCTGCACGTTCAGGTCCACCGTGGTGATCTTGAGCTGCTGGTCGTCGAGGATGCACACGGCGTCGACCGTAAGGCTCTCGGGCTCATTGCCACCGTCCGCCAGCGTGTTCGACAGCGCCATCGCGTAACAGGTAGCGTGCGCGGCGGCTATAAGCTCCTCGGGGCTGGTCTTGCCCTCGGGCTGCTGGACCCGCGACGCGAAGGTGACCGGGGTGTGGTTCAGGACGCCGCTCCCCTCGGAGACCGTACCGTTGCCCTTCATCAGGTTGCCGCTCCACTCTACGT
>JADDPY010000378.1 GCA_016781635.1 Rubrobacter sp. | reverse complement strand
TCTCCATCCCGAAGCGCTCCCCGAACTGGCGCAGCTTCTCCCCGAAAAATGCGGCCGGCTCCCCGGCGCGCCCCGAAAGGAGCCTGAGCTCATCCATCGGCTTGGAGAGTTCGTGCCCCGTCTCTCGGGAGGTCACAAGGGCCTTTTCGAGGAGGTCGCGGACCGCCGGCGCATCGCCGTTCTTCTCGGCGAGGGTTGCGGCTTCGATCATGAGCGAGGTGCCGTGGACGCCCTGCTTTATCGTGTCGTGCAACTCGCGCATGATGCGTCCCCCCTCGGCCTGCCGCGCCAGAGCCTCCTGCCGCCGGGCCTGACGACGCATGGCACGGTTGATCTCGAACATCCTCCCACACATCAATACCGTGAGCGCTACGCCCCCGAGCAGTACGTAACGGGGCAACCGTCCTCCCATGGCACCCCACAACAGCAAGAAACCATACTGAAGAAGGGGCGAGAGCGGCCCGAACCAGAACAGTACGATCCCGTAACCGCCAACGTGTTCGGCCGGGGGCACCCTCTCCCCGCCCCACGAGAGAGCCGCGAAGGCGAGCAGCATCACGCTCCCGGACCAGAGGGCCTCGCTCGCCCCCAACTCGTACACCCCCTGCACCCGCGTCCACAGATAGACCCCGTTGGCCGCCAGCAGCAACACGAGCCCGCCCGCCATGACGACCACGAACGGAGGCCTCCTGACCGAGAGGAGCGCCGCAAGCCCCAGAAATAGGAGGCCCAGATCCAGGACGGGACGGGCCAGCCGAGCGAGGACCCCGACCGCGTCGAGCTCTGTCCCGGAGCCGAGAAAAAAGTACCAGACGATCAGGCCGGAGGTCAGCATTACGCCAAGGGTATCCAGCGCTGCAACCGAGACCATCTCCTTGCGCAGCGTGCTAATCAGCCACAGGAGCACCGCGAAAAACAACGCATATGAGAATGCATGCACCACGACCTGGAAGATCTCCGCCAGCCCCAGCCCAAACGCCCTCGTCGCCACCCAAACCACGTCCGCCAGAAGCCGCAAAGCCACCGCGATGGCAAACAGCAGCCAGGGCCGCTTATCGGTCCCACCGCCGCGCGAGAATGCCAGGTAGAACACCATCCCCGCGAATGCCTCGGCGATCCACGAGGCACACAGAGTGGCGACGAGGCGCGCGTCGGTCCCTTGCGGAGAAAGTAAGACCACAAGCGTTGGAAGAAACCAGGCTAGAAGCGCAAGCACCAACAAACGCCCTTCGGGGAGACCTCGAACCCCTTTTACGATCGCCAACCCGGCCGTCAGACCGGCCCCTTTACCCATGGCCCATCCTAACACGCGCGCTGGAGCTCCTTTACTGCGGCGTCACCGACAGGCGGCGCGCGTCCGACACCTCAACGTACCCGCGTTTCGCCGGACGACTGAGCAGGTAAGTATCGAGGATAGCGACTGCGCCAAGGAGGATCGTATAGCAGCTCCGGACGTAACCATGAAGGGCATACTCGGGGTCAACGACACCGCGCCGCCGAACGAGAACACCGGCTACTACCTCGACACGTCGCCATAGAGGTGGACATGTCCGAGATAGAAGGCCTGGACCGGAGCCTCGAAGGCCTCCCGATAAACCTCGAGGGTCACTTCGAGGTGCGCGAGGACGAGAACCCGGACTCTCCCGTCCGCTGGATCTTCAAGGCGCACCACGCGTATCAGGAGGCAGGGGCATGTAACCAGCCCCCCCAAACCAATAGCGACGAATCAGTGGAAGGTGCCGCAGATCGGGGTACCAAATCCGTGACGACGCCAGCACAAAGGAGAACGAGATGAGCGAAGAGCGAACGCAACACACCCAGGAACCCGCCGAAGGGGCAGACGAAGACGTCAAAGCGAAAGGCGCCGAACGGGCCGGCGAGACCGAAAAGGACGCGGAGGGGGCGCCCCCCTCTCAGCACACCACGGAGCCGGCCGAAGGTAGCGACGATGCCGTGGACGCGCG
>JADDPY010000330.1 GCA_016781635.1 Rubrobacter sp. | reverse complement strand
CTGGAAGGCGCCCCGGACGATCTGCGAGACGGTGAACACGCCCGCGATGCCGCCCGTCGCGGCGTCGCGCGCGAGCAGGCACAGGGAGTCGTCATGCGTGCAGCGCGCGACCAGCTCGTCGAATTGATCCGGCCGGTGCGGGGGGTAGGCCCACGGACGATGCAGGTCGCGGCTCGCCTCGACCATCGCCAGGAAATCGTCGCGGTCGGCATAGGACAGATGCCGCAGCACGATCCGCTCTGACGACGGCAGCTCGAGCCGTGCCGACGGCGCCGCGGGTGCTCGGCCGGCGCCCGCGCGCGGAAGACGGAACGACCTCATGGGGCCTCCAAGGTCGAAAAGGCGACAAAAAGCAGGCTGATCGGCTGCACGACGGTATGGATGCTCGGATCCCGGGAATTGCAACCATGAGTGCAGTCGCCCGGAAACGCAGGAGCAGCGGTCCGCTGAGCGAAACCTCGGGACCGTCCGGGTGATCCGGGTGTAGCCCGGCCGCCACCGCCGTCTTGATCGAGGCTTCAGGTGACGGCGCAAGACTGATGAGCGACGCTGATGGTTGCGTCGGCAAGCGAAAAGCGCTAAAATCCGATCGTTGAAGACCGGATTCACGGAACAGACGAAGGCGTGAGATGACTCAGGTGAAGACGCGAGGAAGGATAGAGGCAACGACTCGGACCGGGGAGACGACGACGCGACCAGAGGTCGCCCACCAGGAAGCGGATTCGACTGTCGATTCGTTGCAGTTGTTGCTGCGTGAGGCGGGTCGGTATCGGTTGTTGACGCCGGCGGAAGAGATTGAGTTGGCCAAGCGCATCGAAAAGGGTGATTTGGCGGCCAAAGACCGGATGATCAACTCCAATCTGCGGTTGGTGGTGTCCAACGCGCGGCGCTACCAGGGCCAGGGCTTGGCGCTCGGTGATCTCATTCAGGAAGGCATGCTCGGCTTGATTCGAGCGGTCGAGAAGTTCGATTGGCGCAAGGGCTTTCGCTTTTCGACTTACGCGACGCTGTGGATTCGCCAGGCGATTCAGCGCGGGTTGGAAAACACCAGTCGCACGATTCGGCTCCCTGTGCATGTGGCGCAGCGGTCGCGCAAGGTGGGTCGCATCGAGCGTGAGTTGACGACCAAGCTGGGTCACGAGCCGACGGATGAGGAAATTGCGGCGGTCGCCGATCTGCCGCTGGCCGAAGTCATCGAGATCCGCAAAGCCGAACGCGCCGTGGTGTCACTCGACAAGCCCGTCGGCGACGACGGCGAGACGTCACTGGGCGACCTGATCACCCTCGAGACGCCGTCGGTCGAGGACGAGGTCGAGGAGACGATCACCTCCCAGACGCTGCTCGAGGCGATCGCCGCGCTGCCGGAGGCCGAGCGCCAGGTCATCGAGATGCGCTTCGGCGCCGGCGACGAGGAGCCGCAGACGCTCTCGCAGGCCGGCAAGCGCCTCGGCGTCTCCACCGAACGGGCCCGCCAGCTCGAGGAGCGCGCGCTGCGCCGCCTCAGCCAGCGGCCCGAGCTGCGCGCCCTGCGCGCCGCTGCCTAGCCGTACCGCCCAGTCGGCGTCCCGGGCTCCCAGGACGCCGGCCGCCGCCTCGAGCGCGAGTTCGACGGGCGCGCCTTGAGCGTCCGGCTTCGGCGAGTCCGCCGCGCGCTGGCCCTCTGGGTGCTGGCGCCGGCTCTGGCTCTCGTCGTCGCGGCGTGCGGCTCGAGCGACGACGCGCGCCGCCCGGTCATCCTGGCCGCCACCACCAGCACCCAGGACTCGGGCCTGCTCGACGTGCTCGTCCCGGCCTTTGAGGACGACACGGGCTGGAGGGTCAGGACGATCGCGCTGGGCAGCGGCCAGTCCATCGCCCTCGGTCGCCGCGGCGAGGCCGACGTCGTCCTCGCGCATTCCCCGGACGCCGAGCGCGCGTTGATGGCCGCCGGCGTCGCGCGCGCCCGCCGGCTGGTGATGGTCAACGACTTCGTGCTCGTCGGCCCGCGCGCGG
>JADDPY010000251.1:7623-8113 GCA_016781635.1 Rubrobacter sp. | reverse complement strand
CCTTCTCCCCGGTCATGGCCGTTCGGGCCGGCTCCGACCACCGCGTCGTAAGCTCCCGGGCGGCTACGACCGTACCGTCCCCCTCTGCCGTCCTAGACCTCGACCTTGTAGTTCAGGCCGATCTCGTCGCCGGGCTGCCCGCGGAAGCCCCAGTTGTGTTTCGGCGTCTCCGTGATCGTTATCTCGAGGTCGGCCGGGTCCAGGCCGAGTTCCGCCTGCATCCTCTCGAAAAGGAGGCGAATCAGGTGCTTCTTCGCCTCGACCGAGCGTCCCTCGAACATGCTGATCTCGAGGATGGTGTAGCGCTCCGTTCGCCCGGCCGGGTAGTAGAAATCCTCGCGGTCCAGGGGGAAGAAGCGGTGTGCCCGCTTGTCCTGCGGGAACGAAAGCGCGTCCACGACGCAAGAGTGGATCACGTCCGACATCCTGGTTTTGACGGGATCCAAGTGCTCCCGGACACCGTAGATCTTGATCTGGGACATCTATTCCT
>JADDPY010000251.1:0-7563 GCA_016781635.1 Rubrobacter sp. | reverse complement strand
TCCCACGAGCGCGGCGACGCCTTATCGGCCTTACAGCCCCGGAATTCGTCCGTTGCGGAAGGCGTCGACGAACAGCCGGTGGTCGTTGCGAGCGGTCCCGGAGTAGCTCATGCCGAAGTCGACCATCTCCCCGACGAACTCCTCTTCGTTGCCGCCGATCACCCCGACGATCTCATCCTCGGTCTGGAAGTCTACGAGGGTCGGGTCGGAGTCCTCGTCCGCGACGCAGTGCACCTTGGCGGTCGCCCGTCCGAGATAATCCAGGACCGGCGCCATCTCCTCGGGCTCGGTGAGGTCCCCCCAGTCGACGTCCTCGACGTAGGGCGAGAGCTCGGAGACGACGAAGCCTACCCCATCTATCTCGGTGTACCCGAGCCACGGGTCGGCATGGGCCTGCAGCGCCCGCTGCGAGACCGCCGTGCGGTGACCGTGGTGCTCGAAGTAGCCCTCGATGTGCTCGTCTTTCACGATCCGGCTGGGTGCCGCGACGTTGCCCTGCTTCATCGACAGCACCACGTCGTTCTCCAGCGCCTGGGTCGGCCCCTCCACCAGAACGTTGTAGGCTGGAAGCCCGGCCGAGCCAATGCCAAACCCCTTGCGACCGACGACGTCCTTCACCTCGTAGGTCAAGCTGCGGAAGCGCTTCTCCTCCGGGATCGTCCCCAGGTAGGCCTCGAATGCGGCCCGCACCTTCGCCCGTTCGGCATCGTCGAGCTCGCGCACACCGGAGCTGCGACGAAAACGCCGGTCGAAGTTCTCGTCGACGAGGGTCGTCCGATCGAGCAGGCCGACTCGCGTGTTCAGCCGGGTTTCCAGCAAGATCCGCCGGACATGCCCGTCGGTCGTATCCAGCCGCAGCGAGTACTCGTGGTCGCGGTCGCTATCGACGAAGTAGCGTACCTGCTCCAGGTAGGCCCTTACGTACGTCTCGATCAGCGACGCGATGTTGGCGTCGGAGATGGCCTTCGTCCACGCCAGCAGAGCCAAGCTCGCGACCATCCGCTTGATGTCCCAGGTGAAGTGGCCGAGGTAGGCCTCGTCGAAGTCGTTCACGTCGAAGACGAACACCCCGTCGCCGGCCATGTAGGTGCCGAAGTTCTCCGCGTGCAGGTCACCCTGGATCCACACTCGGCCCGTGCGCTCGTTCGCCCACCGGTCCTCCGCCCCCTTCATATCCGCATAGAAAAGCGGCGCGCTGCCCCGGTAGAAAGCGAACGGGTTGGCGGCCATCTTCCGAAACTTGCTCCGAAACCCGTCCGGGTCCGCGTTCATAAGCTCTGAGAACGCCTCCACCAGCACGTCGACGATCTTCGCTTGACGCTCACCATTGGACTCGTGCTGCTGCACCGGATCTACACTTGCGGGCATAACGCCCCTTTCGTTGTTGGGCTCCGCAACGAAGGTATCCATCCGACCATAAATCAAACACGACACCGTTCGTGCCGGGCTCGTTCCCTTCTTCCGTGTCCGCCTCTTACGCTGCTCCGCGACGCTGGCGAACAACGGGATTCGAAAGCGTCTCGAATCCCATGATGCGGCATTCGGCCACGTCACCATCCCGTATCACCACAGCCCCTGGTGTCCCCGTCGAGATAACGTCGCCCGGCAGCAGCGTCATGACCCGCGAGTGGAACGAGACGAGCCACCACGGGGAGAAGGTCATGTTCGAGACCGTGTTGGCTCGACGAACCTCGCCGTTCAGGACGGTAGAAACCTTCAGGGCCTCCACATCCTGTATCTCATCGGGCGTCACGAGCTCGGGGCCGAAGGAGAAGAAAGTGTCGAAGCTCTTCGAGCGGGTGAGGTAGCGGGGGTTGCGGCGCAGTATGTCCTCGGCGGTCATGTCCAGCACCGTGGTCAACCCCGCGACGAAGAGCGGCGCGTCGTCCTCGGAGACGTCCTTCGCTTCGTGCCCGATAACGACGGCGAGCTCGCCCTCGGCGGTCACGCGGTCGGACTGCTCCGGCAGCACGACCTCGTCCCCCGGACCGATAATGGTGGTGTCCGGGCGCATGAAGCTGGCGGGCTCGTCTGCCGGGGCGGTCTCGGAGAGGTCGCCGGCGTGCTCGACGTAGTTCAGCCCGATTCCCCAGATCTTTCGGGGTCGCCTGTACAACGGCGCGTACTCGAACCGTCCCTCGGGCACGGCTTGCCCGTCCACCTCCCCCCGGTCATAGAGGCCCTTCAACCTGGAGAACCTCTCGCTCTCCAGGATCGAGAAGAGGTCCGTCGCCCCGTCCCCGAAGCCGTCAAGCTCGCCCACGGGGACGGGGCCTTGCGGCGTGGCTATCGCCGTCTCTTCGCGTCCGTCCCTCTTTATCGTCGTCAGCTTCAACCCCTAGTTCCCCTTCTTCCCGTAGAGCGGCTCCCGGCCTTCTCCGCCGCGCGTTCGGCGACGTGCTCGCCTATCGGGATGCATGCCGTGGCGGCGGGCGACGGGGCGTTCAGAACGTGGACGGAGCGTTCGCCCTCCACTATCAGGAAATCGTCCACCAGAGTGCCGTCCTTCTTCAGTGCTTGCGCCCGGACCCCTGCCTCAGCGGGTACCAGATCCCCCTCTTCTACCTCCGGAACAAGCCTTTGTAAGGAGCGCACGAACGCCCCCTTGCTCAAGGAGCGGAAGACCTCTCCGGCACCCGTCCACCAGTTTTTCGCCGCGAGGCGCCAGAAGGCCCCGTAGCCGAGGATCTCGGCAAGTTCGCGGGGGTTCACGTCCGTCTTCCGGTAGCCCTCGCGGGCGAGGCCGAGGACCGCGTTCGGCCCAGCCTCCACGCCGCCCTCTACCATGCGGGTGAAGTGGACGCCGAGGAAGGGAAAGGCCGGGTTCGGGACCGGGTAAATCAGCCCCTTCACGAGCGACCTCCTCTCCGGCGAAAGCTCGTAGTACTCACCGCGAAACGGTACGATCTTCGCCGTAGGCGCCACCCCGGACATCGCCGCCACCCGGTCGCTGTACAGCCCCGCGCAGTTGATGAGCGTCCGCGCCCGGAACGTCCCGCGGCTCGTCGAGATCTCCACGCCATCACCCCGCTCCGAAACATCCTCTACCCTCGTGCCCGGCCGAAGCTCCCCGCCTTCCCTGGCGATCTCACCAGCCAAGGCTCTAGCGACCCCAACGTAATCCACGATCCCCGTCTCGGGCACCCGGAGCGCCGCGAGACCAGCGGCGTGGGGCTCTATCTCCCGGAGCTCTTCCGATCCGATCTTCTCGACCCTGAGCCCGTTCGTAAGCCCCCGTTCGTACAAGTTTCTCAACAGCGGCATCTCGCGTTCCTCCGTCGCGACGATGACCTTGCCACAGACCTCGTACGCTACGCCATGCTCCTGGCAGAATTCGACGAGCGCGGAAGCTCCTTCCCTCGAGAAGCGCGCCTTCAAGCTCCCCGGCTTGTAGTAGACGCCGCTGTGGATGACCCCGCTGTTGTGGCCGGTCTGGTGGCGGGCCCACGAGCCCTCCTTCTCAAGCACTACGATGCCCGCGCCCGGATGCCGCTTTAACAGGGCACGAGCCGTCGAGAGCCCGACGATACCGCCCCCGATCACCGCGAAATCGTACATCCCGCCCTCCTTCCCTCACCGCCCATGATAGCAACCCCCGGCCCCCCCTATACTGCCACCACACGGGACGGGAGGAGACAATCATGGAACCGCTTCACGGCGTCTGCACCATCGCGCTGACCCCATTCACGGAGAACGGAGACGTGGACGAGGAGGGCATCGCGTCCCTCTCGTCGCTCTACCTAGAAGCTGGTGTCCACGGGGTCACGGTCCTCGGGATCATGGGCGAAGCGCACAAGCTCTCCGACGCCGAACGGACCACCGTCATGCAAGGCTACCTCCGGTCGGTCGAAGGAAGCGTCCCCGTGGTCGTGGGCTGCTCGGCTCCGGCGACGCGCCTCGCGATCGAACGTGCCCGCGAGGCGGAAGCTGCGGGTGCTGCGGCCGTGATGGTCGCGCCGCCGAACAACGTCCGCAACCTCGACCTCGTCCTCGAGCACTACCGGCGGGTGGCCGGGAGCGTCTCCCTCCCCGTCGTCGTCCAGGACGAGCCCGTGAACACCGGCGTCACCATGCCGGCCCCGTTCGTCGCAAGGGTAGTCAACGAGGTGGAGAACTGCCGCTACGTCAAGCTCGAAGAGGCGCCGACGACCATCAAGATCTCCAGCCTCCTGGATAAGATAGAGGACGGGGAGAAGAAGCGCGGCATCTTCGGCGGCCTCGGCGGAATGTACTTCTACGAGGAGCTACGGAGGGGCGCCGTGGGGATCATGACCGGCTTCGCCTACAGCGAGGTCCTCGTCCGCGTCTACAAGCTCTTCGCGGACGGGAAGGAGGACGATGCGCGGGACCACTTCTACCGCTACCTGCCCCTGATCCGGTTCGAAGCCCAGCTCGGCGTCGGCGGCGTCGGCATCCGCAAGGAGGTCTTCAAGCTGCGCGGCGCGGTGTCCTCCTCTCACGTCCGCTTCCCCGCCCCGCCGCTCGACGCCGAGACGCTGAAGGAACTACGGGAACTCGTCTCCCTACTCGGCCTCCCGGGCTGAGGAAGATGCCGGGACAACCCTTCGCCCCACGAGATGAACCACGATCCCCAGGGCCAGCACACCGACGCCGACGCTCACCCAGAACGGCTCCAGGTAGAGGAGCAGGACGCCCGCCGCGCCGCACAGGATGCGCTCGGGGAGGCGGGCCGGGCCTATAAGCCACGCGCCCGTCGTGACCGCCAGGGCGCCCACGGCCAGCGCCGAGGCGGCGAAGGCAAGCGCGATCTGAAGCGGCGGCCCCTGCAACAGTAGCGCCTCACCGTTCGGGGAGAGGACGAAGGCGAAGGGGACGAGGAAGGCCGGCAGGGTGTACTTCCACGTCATCATCATCGTCTTGAAGGCGTTGCCGCCCGTGATCGCCGAGGCCGCGACGGCGGCGAGTGCCGTCGGTGGGCTGACCTCCGAGAGCACGGCGTAGTAGAAGATGAACATGTAGGCGGCGAAGGGCGCCACCCCGAGCTCCGTGAGCGCCGGGCCGATGATCACCGACGCGATGATGAACGACGCCGTCACCGGCACGGCGAGGCCGAGAAGGAGGACGGCCAACGCGGAGTACAGCGCCGTAAGGGCGAGGCTCCCGGCCGCGAGCCCGATGATAACGCTGCTCAACTTCAGCCCGAGGCCCGTGAGCGTCACCACGGCGACGATGATCCCGGCCGCCGCCGTCGTCGCCGCGACCGGCAACACCCCCATCGCGCCAGCGACCAGCGCGTCGTAGACCCGCCTCGGCCCCATCCTGTGCTCCCGGCTCAAGAAAGAAAGCAGGAACGCCGCGATCGTCGCGTAGAAGACCGCCCGAAACGGCGAGAACCCCACCGCCATCAGCCCGACGATAAGGAAAAGCGAGCTGAAATGGTAGCCGTAGCGCAGGAGCAGGTATCCCAGAGGCGGCGTCTCCACCTCCACGCCGCGGGTGCCGAACCTGCGGGCGTCCGCTTCTATGGCAAGGATGATCCCGAGGTAGTACAAGAGCGAGGGGATGACGGCATAAAGCAGCACCGTCAGGTAGCTCACCCCGAGGAACTCGGCGATGATGAACGCCGCCGCCCCGAGCGTCGGGGGAGAGAGGATCGCCCCTATCCCCGCCGCCGCGAGCACCCCGCCGCCCTCGACGCTCGGATACCCGCCCCTCTTCAGAATAGGCCATGCCACCGAGCCCAGCGTCACCGTCGTCGCCGTGCCCGAGCCGGAGACGGTCCCGAGCAGAAATCCGGCGAGGGTCGTGGTGCGTCCCGGACCGGTGCGCGAGCGACCGAAGGCGGCGAAGCTCACGTCTATAAAGTACTTGCCGGCCCCCGAGTACTCCAGGACGGCCCCGTAGATCGTGAACAGGACGATGTACGTCGCGGCGACGTCGAGCGGGACGCCGAAGAGGCCTTCGAGGCCCATATATGTCTGACCGATTATGCGGTCGGGGCCGTACCCCGAGTGGCCGACAACGAACCCGGGCGGTATCAGGGCACCGAGGTATGCGTAGGCTATGAACAGTAGGCAGACGGCCGGGAGGATCCAGCCGACCGTCCTCCGGGTCGCCTCCAGCACGAGGAATATGGTCACCGTCCCGAAGATAAGGTCGAGCGGTTCCGGGCTCGCCGCTCGCCGGATAAACTCGTCGAAGACTACGAGCGTGTACCCGAGCGCCACCACGGAGAGGACGGCGAAGAGCCAGTCCGTCACCCCCGGGTTGTCCGGGCGCTCCTCGCCGTCGTCCACCGTTCCTCCAGAGCCCCAGGCCCGGTACAGGACGAAGGTCATGGCGAGCGCGACGGCGAGGAAGCTCGTGCGGTAGAGCTGCTCGGGCAGCGGGTCGAGCACCCAGTAGAGCGCGTACAGTGAGAGAAGGAACCCCGCCACCGAGAGGAAGCGCCTCGGGAATCCCGTCAGGCGGCGGGCCGGCTTCTCGGACTCGAACTCCTCGAGCAGGTGGTCCGTTCGGACGGATGCATCCGTCGTCAGGGTACTTACGCCCGGCCGGTCCTCGCGCGAATCGGTCAAGTTAGGTGCTCCTTTCTCCGCCCGAAGGCGATCCCCGAAGCCAGAATAGTCCCGGCCCCCCCCCGCGTCAAACGGCCGCGCCGATAACCCGGCTCGCCATGAAGACCTCCTTGCTGCGGGCGCGGGCTGTCCATAAGATGGCGACGCTGAATGGAGCGGCGGCTTGGCAAGAGGAAGGGCGGGACGTGGCGGATCTCGAGTATGCGGTCGAGAACGGGGTCGGGACGATACTGCTGAACCGGCCAAACCGGAAGAACGCCTTCACGACGGAGATGGTCGACAAATGGGCCGAGGTCCTGCGGGGAGCGCGGACAGACGACTCGGTCGGGGCGCTGATCGTAACCGGGGCCGGCGACGCCTTCTGCTCCGGCGGCGAACTGTCAGGCCTCGCGCCGGGGGCGGAAGGCCCCACCACCTACGAGCGCAAGGCCTTCCTCACCGATCACGTCCACCGCGTGGCCTACGCCCTGGAGGATCTGGACAAGCCCGTAATAGCTGCCGTAAACGGCGTCGCCGTGGGTGCCGGGATGGACATGGCGCTGATGTGCGACATGCGCTTCGTGGCCCGCTCGGCCCGGATGAGCGAGGGCTACATCAAGGTGGGCCTCGTCCCCGGCGACGGCGGCGCGTACTGGCTCCCCCGGCTCGTCGGCACGGCCAAGGCGATGGAGCTCCTGCTCACCGGCGACTTCGTAGACGCCGAGGAGGCGTACAGGATAGGGCTCGCCAACCGGATCCACGACGACGCGGATCTCATGCACGAGACGCGCAGGTTTGCCGAGGGGATCGCCGCCGGACCGCCGCGCATAACACGCATGATCAAACGGGCAATTTACCAGTCCGCGAAGAGCGACCTACGCACGAGCCTGGACCTGATCTCCTCGCACATGGCCGTGGTCCAGTCCATGGAGGAACACACCGAGGCCTTCAACGCCTTCCGCGAGGGCCGCCCCCCGAACTTCGAAGGCCGCTAGAAACCCGCCCACGCCTCCCGTGCCTCCGTAAGGGGCGTATCCTTCTCGAC
>JADDPY010000090.1 GCA_016781635.1 Rubrobacter sp. | reverse complement strand
TCGTCCGACCTCGCCAAGGACCTCGAAACGGCCGTCCCCCTGCTCGGAAGGGGGGTAAACAGGCGCGGGATGCTGCGCCTCACCGGCTGCGCCCTGACCGCGCTCCTGCTTATCGGCTGCGGTTCCGGGGGACCCGCCGGCGACGCCGGGGAACAGACCTCGACTCCCGAAAAGGCGGGCACCACGGCCGGCCGGCGCGCCGAGGGGACGCGGGGGGCGGTCTTCAACACCGCCTCCCAAGACGTGACCCTGTTCGACCCCGCCACGAACGGGGTGACGGGCAGCCGGCCGACGAACGCCGTCGTGCGGTGGCTCTCCAACGAGCAGCACTACTTCGACGGGGAGAACATCTGGACGTACGACTTCCCGGACAACGAGCTCGAGGCCATCGCCGTAGACCCCGAGTCCTTCGAGGTCGCGAAGCGGATACCGGCATACGGGGCCGGGCCCGGGCACGAAGCGCGCGGTCCCCCACCTGTACCAACGTAGGTATGCATCCCAAGGCACTCTCCGCCGGGGCCTGCGTGGTGATGCGACTTGCGAATGCTCCCGGCCGTTGGGTGAACGAGGGGCGGGTTCCTGCGTAGCGATCGGGACGAGGGTGGTCCATAGTAAGGAGAGGCGCTGCGGCGCCGGTCAGCTTCGCACCCCAGACGACAAGGAGGAAGCATGGACCTCGTGGGTATCGCCCAGGTAGTGAACCCCATCTTGCAGACCGTCTTCATCGTGGTCATCGGGCTCGGGTATTACTACACCATCAAATCCACCCAGACGATGGTCCAGGAGATGCGCACCGAGCACACCGCAGGCGGCGGCAGGCCCCTGATCACCGTCTCCGAGAACTACGCGAATTTGCCCGACATGAGCATCATCGTCCAGAACGTCGGCCAGGGCCCGGCCAAGGACATCACCTTCGAGTTCTCCGAACCCATAAAGAGTTCCGACGGTCAGGTGCTTTCGGAGCTGCCCTTCTTCGACGAGGGCTTGACCTCCCTGGCGCCGGGAGCCAAGATCGGCTGCTACTGGGACAGCCTCAACAACCTCCTGCCGGCCATCAAGGAGGGGAAAGTCGCTTCGGACATCACGGTCACGGTGCGCTACAAGGACCTCAACCTCACGCCCTACGAGCACCAGTGGGACGTGAACCCCAGGCTCTACGAGGGCATCACAAACGTCGACTACAACAACTTATCCGACGCCAGAAACGCAAGGTTTCGGGGGCTTCGTTTCGCGTGGTTTCCCGCCGGTCGGCTGCGTCCGTCTGAGATGATACGGACCGTCAGGCCGTCTCCGCTTCTATGGGTATGCGGTCTTCCATGTCGAGTTCGAAGGTGCCGTAGGGGTTTACGTGAGGGAAGATCAGGGGCGTCAGAGCGGCGAGGTCCCGGGGCGTCATGCGGGACGACCAGGTGGGATCGGCGAGGACGCGCTGGATCAGGGTGTTCACGTACACGAGGCAGATCTGCAGCAGGTGCAGCGACAAGACCGATACCTCCTGCTCCTCCAGGCGATTGGTGGAGATCTCCCCGCCCTTGCCGAAGAAGACGAAGGAATTCGTGGCGTTCCACCCCTCTATGGTGTTGAGCCCCTCGTGTACTTCCCGCCTGAGCGCTTCCACGCCCAGGTATCGGCACAGGAAGACCGTCTTCACCGCCTTGCCGAGCTCGGACAGGGCCCTGTAGGTCGGGTGCATCGGAGAGCCCCTGTCGCCCGGCACTCCCCTAGAGAAGCGCCTGAGGATCGACTCCGCGTCGGCGGTGCCGGACTTGAGGGCAGCCGCGTAGCGGACAATGCGATCGTACTCGCGGCGGATGAGCCCCCAGTCGATGGGCCGCGTAAGAACGGCCCTCAGGTTCGCGTATCGGTCGGCCGTGCCCCCAAACTAGGCCAACAATAGCGCAACGAGGGGCTGCAGCGGGGTTTGACAGTAACCAAGCGGGCCAGGAGCTTCGGCTAGTGCTCCGTTCCTCAAAGGCGGTAAACAAACTTGCGCCTCCTATGCCTG
>JADDPY010000072.1 GCA_016781635.1 Rubrobacter sp. | reverse complement strand
GTCGGGGAAACGACGGCGGAAACTCGGACGACAACCGGGGTACGAGCTGGGTTAGCGTGATCTTCGGCCTGCTCGCCGCTCTCGGCGCCAGCCTCATCCTGAGCGGCATCGTCGGCGGCATCGTGGCCGCGATCCTCGGCGCCCTCGGGGTCGGCGGCGGCGCGGAGGGCGGGACCGCGGGGCTCATCGGCCTCCTGCTGACGCTGTTCCTGGCGTTCCTCATCGGGGGCTACGTCGCCGGACGCCTGGCGAGCCGCTCCGGGGTAAAGCACGGCCTCTTCGTGCCGCTGTTGTTGCTGATACTTACGATCTTGCTGGCGCTCATCGGGGCGGCCGTAGGATATAGCCTCATAGACAACCTCCAGGGCGTGACGCTGCCCCCCGTCCCCGGCGCGGCACAGCAGGAAGCGCCGCAGAACCTCGGTACGATCCTCACGGTCTCCGGCATCCTCGCGCTGATCGTCCCGTTCATTGGCGGGGCCATCGGTGGCGCCTGGGGCGCCAAGACCGGCCGGAACCGGCCGTAACCAGCCGCGACAAAAGGGAATAACCCCACCGGGGCCGGCCGAGATGGCCGGCCCCGGTTTTTAGTGAGTGAAGGTCCGCATGGATAACATGACCCGATCGCTAGCCCAGTATTCGAGCACGTTCTTCGGCTGTATCAAGGGTCGAAACTCGAAGCCGCTTAGCGTTCGTCCGGCTCCTTCGATGGTTTATTGCTGTCGTCTTCTGCGTCCTCGTCACCCTTGCCGAGGGCTGACCGCTGAGAGCCGACCTCTTTCTTATCCCCGAACTCCGTGACAAAGTCCTGGACGCCGCGACCCAGAGATTTGGCCATATTCGTAACGCGGCGGGGCCCTATGATCAGCAGTAGGACGGAGACGATTACCAGGATCTCGAAGGGTCCTATGCTCACCCGAAGCGCCGGGCTTCCATGAGCTGTTTGAGGCGCACGAGGGAACGTTCGGCGTTTTTGCGGGCGAAGCGCTCGATGCCGACGAAGCGGGCCGCGCGCATCAGGGCCTTGTTTTTGAGCCGGAAGTCGCCGGTGTAGGAGACCACGCAGGAGGTGCCCCCGTCTTTCGGGTGGACCGTCACCTCGCCACCGCCCTCGATGGTGGTGAGGTAGGACCAGCGGATGAGGCCATTGCCGTGCTCCAGGACCTGTGCCTCGGGCTCGAGGCGTCCGACCGGGCTCTCCAGCATGAGGCGGTAAGAGTTTTCGGAGACCTTCTCGATGCTCCCGACCCCGACCATCCACTCCTTGGCGTTGCGGAAGTCGTTGATGTAGGAGGAGACGCTCTCGGCGGGGGCGTCGACGCGTTGCTCGATAGCGATGGGTTCCGGGGTCTTCGTCTCGTCCCTCATCCCCACCCCAGCTCCGCGATCCGCGCCTCGTCGAAGCCGAAGTAGTGGGCTATTTCGTGTATTACCGTCACCCGGATCTCCTCCTCCAGTTTGTCGGCAGAGAAATCTCGCTCCAACGGACCGCGGAAAATCGTGATCCTGTCGGGCAGGCCGTAGTAGTCCGAGCCGCGTTCCGTGATGGGGACCCCCTCATAGAGACCGTAGAGCGTGTCGTCCTCGCCCTCGCCGAGCATGTGCTTCTCCGGCCAGTCGTCGACGACGATGACGATGTTCTCGAGGTACTGCGAGAGCTCCGGCGGCACCCCCTCCAGGGCACGCTCCACGAGCTCGTAGAAATCTCGCTCTTTCACGCCGATTATTGTACACGCGGGCATCACGAGGCTCCGGGCTACTTGAACTCGG
>JADDPY010000603.1 GCA_016781635.1 Rubrobacter sp. | reverse complement strand
CCTCGACGACCACCATAAGCTCCGTGCCGCTCAGCGCCCGATCATCGAGTTCCTCTGGGTAGTGGGTGAGGTAGTTCCTTGTAACGACCGCCTTATGCACGAGATTCAGACGGTCATCCACTACGACGCCCGCGGGTAGCGCTCCGAGGAGGTCCTCGAGCCGCCTCCTGAGCGGAGGGTGCCCTGACCTCGTCCTACGATGGTAGGTCTCGAGGGCCTGTACGAGGCTCAAAAACTGGAACTCGGGGTAGGTCCTGGGGGCGAACAGCGAGCTGAAGGAGAGCTCGTGGACCGGGCGCAGCCGGTCGCGCCCCTCGAACCAGTTGGCGAGTACGGTCGGCAGAACCGGCGAGATTTGACGCATAGTGACGAGCACGTCATTCTCCCGGGACAGGCCTTGCCGGGAAGCAAAACCCCGGTCCTGTGGCGAGCGCAGGCCCTGGTGTAAGAACAGGGCGGACTCGGCATTATAGCCGGGGGGCTTAATCTTAGCTGCCATCGGGTACGTGGGCCTGCCAACGAGGAGGGTGAGGAGATCTTGTAGGCTCCTTAATGCCCCCTCGTACCATCTGAGTGGCTTCGGCTCCTCCGGCTCGACCGTCAGCAGGGCCACGTGGTCCCACCGCATGAGCCTGAGCCCGTCTGTCCTGTTGCTCACGGAGTATCCGACCTTGATCCGGGGTTCCAGTCCGTGCTCTCGTTTCTACAACTCATGTGGGAGATGAGACCTATGTCCGGTTCGGAAGAGTATCGGGCGCAGGACCTCAAAAGCGACGAGGCAAAGGTCGACACCAAGGGGCGAAATCTGGCGTGGTTGACGCAAGTGCCGCTCTGAACGCGAGTAGGAGGATGTGGTGTACAGGAAGCTACCCAGGGGCCAGGCGAGCTGGCCTTCGACATAGTAGACCACAAGCGACGCCGCTCTGATCGCGAGCCCACCGGGAAGAGGCGCAAGCTTCCCCAGATGGGGAGGGTTTCCCCGTGATCCCGGTCGAAGCGCTTGGTTACGCCGACGAGGGCGAGGGTCCTCACGAAGGCGAAGCGCAGTACCGCCCCGGCCATGAATGTGTGAGGGCGGCGAGCACGTCTGGAATCCAAGAGCGTGCGCGAGTACCGCTTTCGTGGTCCAGGTTGGCAGCGTGAAGCCGTAAGGAGCCGCACTCGACCCGACCGTCACGCGGAGTCTTTTTCGGTAATGCTCGAGCATCAACGCGGCGCTCGAATGGAACCCTGGGGAGATCTGGGTTCCGATGCTTGCTCACGTTGCCTCGTTTGCGCCTAGTGCTGAGGCGGGTATGAGGGACTCGTCGAACGAAAGACAAAGAAGAGGAGCAACCGAATGACGGACAAGCCCCAGCAGGAGCAGAATACCGAGTCGACGATAAAGGTCCGCCAGGTCACCGACGTCCACGCCAACTGGAGCAACCAGGGACCCTTGCAGGACGGCAAGTTCTCCTACCAGTTGATCCTGGATAACGGGGCCGAGGAGGCCCTGATCATGCCGACCGCGCAAGACGCCAAGGCGCTGAGGGACTTCTTCGACGACGCCGAAAGCGTCTACTACGATACGCAGAACGAGGTCCTCATCTTCGGCAAGATCCAGTAGCCGGAGGCAGTCAGGGTAAGTTTGAGCCGGGGTCCCAATCGGGGCTCCGGCTTTTTCGTGCGCGATTACCCGGGGCGTTCGGACGGACGGGTGGAGGTTGTCCTCCGCCGGACAGTAGACGAGCATCAGCCGACCCATCAAGACCACCCGGCCAGTGGTGACGACGAGTAGAGCCGAGGGCTCCGCGAACGACAAAAAAGCACGACAGCGAGGGACCGCGACCGGGCGAAAGAGTCTCCAGATCACGCACATCAACGCCCGGCTGAGCGAGCTCCTCCCGTACCCGGATGGAACAGCTATTGAAAGACGTCACTCGGGGTGACGCCGAGGAGCGCGGTGTCGGGGTTAGCCGGCCGGCGGT
>JADDPY010000168.1 GCA_016781635.1 Rubrobacter sp. | reverse complement strand
GAAGAGCTTTGTAAAAGGAACCCCGACAGGATGTAGAAGCTTGTATCGTAGTCACGACGACGAAACACGATCTTCACATCCGAAGGCCAGGTAAAGGTGGGCCCTGAGCGGCAGCCCCGCCACTCCTGCTCGGATCGCACGGCGTTGGTGGCATAATCCGCTTCATTGTAGAGAGCGCGCATTCGGTCGAGGGGCCACTGGCCGTATTCGACGTGGACGGCACCCTTTTCCGCCGGGGCTTGTTACCAGCCCTGACCCGACGCCTGGTGAACGAGGGGATCTTTTCGGAGTGGGTGCGGGAGGAGCTGAGCCAGGTCTACTACGCCTGGGTCGAACGTCGAGGTTCCTACGATGCCTACGACGAGTTGGTGGTGCAGTTGTTCATGCGGGAGTTGAAGGGTGTCTCCGCGGCAAGACTCAAGCGATGCGCCAGCGCGGAGGTCGAGGAACACGGCAGGAGGTTACACATCTACACCCGCGACATGGCTCACCGGCTCAAGCAAGCCGGCTATCATCTGATCGCCATCTCAGGCTCTCCGCAGGAGATCATAGAGCTCTTCTTGAAGCCTCTGGATTTCGATCGTGCCTGGGGCACGGTCCTGGCGAAGGACGAGAGAGGTTGCTACACCGGCGAGGTACTGGACAACCCCTTCCGCGACAAGCGGCGCGTGCTGGAGGGCTTCCTGGAGGAGGCGAACACGAACCTTCAGGGGTCTGTCGGCATGGGAGACACGTTCTCCGACGTGGGGTTTCTGGAGCTGGTCCAAACCCCCATAGCCTTCAATCCCAACCGCGCTCTCTTGGAGGTGGCCCGGCAAAGGGGCTGGCCGCTCGTGGTGGAGAGAAAAGACGTAATCTACAACCTGCAGAAGCGCCTGGAAGACCCCGTGTTGAAGGATGGCACCCTATGGATAGGATGATAGTTCGTTCTGGGTGCGACCGGTAGTAACGACCGTATAGCGTTCGTGACCCCGTTCTCTGATCTGCGGAACTCCTGCCGACTCCTTCTCCCCCGCAGGGCGCTGTGTGCCTGCAACCATCTACGGCCGCCTCAGCGTGAAGGTTGCAGGCCGGTGAGCCGATCAAACCCTTCAAGCACGTCGATTGTCGTACCGGACACCATAGGTTGATCCGAATTCACCCGTTAACTGTGACCGGACCGCATTCGTCGTGCCACTCATGATGAGAGTCTTTGTACGGATTCTAGCTGCTCGGCTTCCCTCGCCGCGAACTCCGGCGGGGTGAGGTAACTCAGGGCTCCATGTGGCCGGTGGTGGCTGTAGTGCTCGCGGTAGTCACCTGCCAAAACCTGCATCTCCTTGAGGTTGTCGAACACCTCCCTGTTCAGTAGCTTGTCTCGTAGCCTGCTTATGAACGTCTCCGAGTAGGCATTCTCCCACGGAAATTCCGGCTCGATGAACAGTGTCCCGACCTCGCAGACGCCCAGCCAACGCTTTAGCGCAGCCGCTATAAACTCGCGTCCGTTGTTCGAACGGATGTATTGGCGAGCACAGCAACGATGCTGTCCACCAATGTCTCGAATAAAGATCACGCCCGCCCGGGAGACACCTTATCGAGACAGACTGAGGTACCGCGTGGACCCCCAAAAACAGTAAGAGCGAGTTTTGCGATAGGGTGAACACCGCCCAGACATCACGACTTCGCTGTGACGAGCGCCGTGTAAGGGCGGAAGCCCTGCTCCGACGCCCCGAAGCGCGACTTTCCGGACGACCCGACTGAGCTCTCCAAAAACTGCTCTGGAGGCATAAAGAGCGGGCAGTATGAGAAGACCTCGAAACTAAGCGATTGGCCAGCGCGAAGACAACCATTTTATCGGGTCAGCAGCGTATTTCACAGTAGTTGGACCAAGCAACGGTGACCGCAATGCTCGAAGAAGCCAAGGGCCTCTTAGACAGGCTTGAGCATTATGACCAGGCCTCAAACTAAGACGCCAATAGCGCAACGCCGGGCTGCAGTGGGGCTTGGCAGAAACGGAG
>JADDPY010000612.1 GCA_016781635.1 Rubrobacter sp. | reverse complement strand
TGCTCCGTCGTACAAAGGTTTTCGTTTCCCGCAAGAAATAGTCTGCCCGCAAATGACAAAAACGTACATGCTCACTCGCAGCCGTCGTGGGGATCACGTACCGAATCTCTACGTCGTCGTTCGTTACTACAACACGGTCGACCAAGAGTTCAATCAGTTGACGTTGCTGCTCGAACGTTGCATTCTCTAGCCCTGCTTGGATACGAGCACAAAAGGCCTCAATCGTTGAGACCAGCGTACTCACTTCCACCTGGCGGTCGATGCTGAGCTCCAACTGCCGTTCTTGCTGTGCCACACTCTGCTTCTGCTGCTCCAGGTCCTCACGTCGACGCCGATATTCTTCGAGCTGGAGGACCCCACCCAGATAGGCATCCGTGAGCCGCTCCAACTGCTGCTCCAAACTGACCAACACTTTGCGCAGCTGGTGTCGTCGCGCTTGCAGTTCCTGGGGCAGCCAGGCTCCATTCTGCGCTCGCTGCAGCGCCTCACCAATTACCTCCGGATGCTGCAGCACGCTGCACACGTCCTGCCAGACAAGCTTGTCCAGTTGACCAGCTGGCACGTAGCGAGCTGGACACGGCTCTACCTCGCCTGAAATCCCCCGTTGAGTCTTCCCTCGGCACACGTAGTAGGCATTGCCACCGTTCGTGCGCGCTAGAGAGGCTCGCTGGCAGACGCCACAACTCACTAATGCGCGCAACAGATAGGGATGCGCTGTATTGTTGCGCCGTGCGAATTGTTGGTTCTGGCCCAGTTTGTCCTGGACCGCGTCGAACTGCGCCTGTGAGACAATCGCTGGCACGTCGGTGACAAACGTCCAGTCTGTTGGTGGTGTCATCGCCCGGCTGCTCCCAGGCTGACCAAGTGGAAGCAGGGCTGAGCGCCGTGAGCGCGGAACTTGAGCACGCGTCCGTCCTGCATAGGCTTTGCCGGTGTACACTGGATTGTGCAGAATGTTGCGAATGGTTGAGGGATTCCAGTGGAGACTTCCAGTGGCGGTGCGGACCTGTAAGGCAAGCAGGTGTTTCGTGAGGCCATAAATGCTTTGTCCAGGTTCCAGATACTCTGAAAACAGGTCGGCGACGATGGCTGCTTCCCTCGGCTCCACACGCATGCCTGCAGGATCGCGTGGCCGGTCCACATCCACACGGTAGCCGTAGGGAACCCTAGTCCAAGGTAACAAAATCCCTGCCTGGAGCTTTGCCTGGCGTCCCCGCCGCATCCGATCGGTGAGGAGCGCTCGCTCATATTCTGCGACTGCACCACGGATCTGCAACAGCAGTTGGTCGTGTGGGTCTTGGCTCATCGGTCGTTCGAGGAACTCAATCTGACAGCCGGCACGCTCGAACTCCTCGATCAAGAGCACTTGATGGACATACTTGCGTGCCAATCGATCAGGTGCCGTGATGAGGACGGAAGTAATCTCTGCCCGCGCGACATGCTCGCGCAGTCGATCCAGCCCGGGTCGGTTCAAGCTCGCGCCGCTGTAACCATCATCTCGGAAGATGAGGTCGGAGCTCACGCTCCAGTCTCGTGTCGAAAATGCCTCGTGCAACCGCTGTAGTTGTTGCTCAATCGTCTGGGTCCGTGTTTGACGAGGCGTGGATACCCGAACATACATCGCATGGCTCATCATGTCCCTCCTGGTGCTGGCGGACGGCAGAATTCCCCTCGACTGGCTGTGGAGCAGGGTTACTGCTCCAGCGGAGGAGAGATTGATAGGCACGGTCCCAGCGTTGGAGTGCATCAGGAGCCTCGATCAGGTGACGACGAATCTTCCACTGGTGGCGCATCGGTCCCTCCACGACGAGAAGTGGTCGTAGAAGGATAGGAAGCTTTGTCCAAGGTGGCAGGCCGGGAGCGTAACGAGCGTCTCCAGTAGCTCAGCGAGAGCTGCCCGGAGCGACTCATGCAAAACTTGTCATTTATGATTGTACTATCGAAATTATTGCGCACGCAGTGTGGCTCTA
>JADDPY010000143.1 GCA_016781635.1 Rubrobacter sp. | reverse complement strand
CAGAATCGGGCTGCGACTCGGCTTCTCGGACGTACTTACAGCGTGCCTGGAAGCCGACCGCGCGCTGTAAACCTTCCTCCGCGCCGCTTGAGGATTATGACCAACCTCAACTAGTTGCGGCTCGTCGGCCCCTTGCGGTCCTTAGATCAGTGCGGAGAGCTTGGCGACCAGCGCAGGGTCGCGCATGGCGGCCTCACCGACGAGAACTGCGTCCGCGCCGGCCTCGCGCAAACGACGCCCGTCTTCCGCCGTCTTCACTCCACTCTCGGCGACCAGGGTAGCGCCCGCCAGGCGTGGGGCAAGCCGCTCGAAGGTGGCGAGGTCCACGGTGAAGTCGCGCAGGTCGCGGTTGTTGACGCCTATCACGCTGGCGCCGGATTCCAGCGCAAGGTCAGCCTCGGCCTCGTCGTGGATCTCAACGAGCGGCGTAAGGCCGATCTCCACGGCGAGCGAGACGTAGCGGGCGAGGGAGGCGGCGTCGAAGAGGGCCGCGATGAGTAGTACCGCGTCCGCCCGTGTGCCGGCCTCGAGGACCTGCGCCTCGTCGACGGTGAAGTCTTTGCGCAGGACGGGGATGGCGACGCGATCCCTCGCCGCGTCCAGATCCTCCAGGGAGCCCTTGAAGCGGTCTGGTTCGGTGAGGACGGAGAGGCAGGAGGCACCCTGCCTCTCGTAGCCCGCGGCCCAGTCGGACGGATCCACCTCTTGTATAAAACCGACCGAGGGCGAGGCGCGCTTTATCTCGGAGACGACGGAGAGACCGGGGGAGCGCAGGGCAGCCGCGAAGTCGCGCTTCTCGTAGAGCAGTGCCTCCTGATACAGCTCGTCGAGGTTCCTGGCCTTCTTCAGCTTCCCGGCGCGCTCCGCCGCCGCGGCGGCGAGCTCGTCGAGGACGGTCGGGAGACCGCTCGCGCTTCCGCTCACGCGACGCCTCCTGCAGGCTCTTTGGCCCGGCGGGTGGCGCGGACGAAGGCGTCGAGGGCTTTGCTTGCGGCCCCGGTCGAGATCGACTCCTCCGCCAGGCGTACGCCCTCGCGCAGAGAGCCGGTCTGGCCCGAGACGTAGATCGCGGCTCCCGCGTTCGCTAGGACGACATCGCGGGCGGCACCGTTCTCCTCACCGGAGAAGACGTCGCGCAGGATGCGAGCGTTCGTGTGGGCGTCGCCGCCCAGCAGTCCATCGGGGCCGTGGCGGTCCAGGCCCAGCTCTTCCGGCGAGATCTCGTACTCGTAGACCTCGCCCCCGGAGACTTCGGCGACGAGGGTCGGGCCGGTCACGGTGATCTCGTCTAGCCCGTCCCTCCCGTGGACGACGAGGGCCTTCTCCGCCCCGAGCCCCCCCAGCGCCTCGGCCATCGGCCTGACGTACCCGGCTCCGAAGACCCCGACAAGCTGGCGGCGGGCACCGGCCGGGTTGGTCAGGGGGCCGAGAAGGTTGAAGATGGTGCGGAACGGGAGCTCGGCCCGTACGGGGACGACGTGTCGCATGGCGGGGTGGTGCGTGCGCGCGAACATGAAGCCGACGCCGGCCTCCCGAATGCACCGGCCGACCTCCCCCGGTCCGAGGTCTATCTCGGCCCCGAGCGCCTCCAGAACGTCGGCCGAGCCCGCGAGGCTCGTCGCGGCCCGGTTGCCGTGCTTGGCGATGGTGACGCCCGCCCCGCGCGCGACGAACGCGGCAGCGGTGGAGACGTTGATCGTGCCCTTCGCGTCGCCGCCGGTGCCGCAGGTGTCGACCACGTCCTCCGGCGCCTCGACCCTGGCCGCGAAGCGGCGCATGGCGCGGGCGAAGCCCACGATCTCCCCGACAGACTCCCCCCGCACCCTCAGGGCCGTGAGCAGAGCCGCCGTCAACTCGGGGCTCGCGGCACCCGACATAATTTCCTCCAGCGCCCGCTCGGCCTCCCCCGCCGGAAGAGCCTCGCCGGACGCCGCTTTTCTCAGGGCTTCCCTGAGCAGCACCATCCCTTACAGCCCCAGAAAGTTCTTGAGCATCTGGCGTCCACCCTCCGTGAGGACGCTCTCGGGGTGGAACTGGACCCCCTCGACGGGCAGGTCCCTGTGGCGTACCCCCATGATGACCCCGTCCTCGGTCCGGCTCGTCACCACGAGGCTCTCGGGGACGGAGTCCGGGTCTATGATGAGCGAGTGGTAGCGGGTGGCCTGGAAGCCCTGCGGCAGCCCCTTGTAGACTCCCTCGCCGTCGTGCAGGATCTTCGCGGTCTTCCCGTGTACGGGCTCTCCGCGCACGACCTTGGCACCGTACGCCTGACCGATGGACTGGTGCCCCAGGCAGACGCCCAAGACCGGGACGCCCTTGGGGGCCTCCTCGATCGTCTTCAGCGATACGCCTGCCTCGTTTGGGGTGCACGGCCCCGGGGATATGACTATCCTGTCCGGGTCGATGCCGGGGATCTCCTCGGGCGTGAGGTCGTCGTTGCGCCGAACGACGACCTCCGCGCCGAGCTCCCCCAGATACTGTACGAGGTTGTACGTAAAGGAGTCGTAGTTGTCTATTACAAGCACCCGCATGAGCCCAAGGATTCTAACAAGTAAACGGCCCGGCATCGGTGAGGAAGGGGCCGCATGACCCTCTTTCTCACCGAAGGGGAGGTCACGGGCCTCCTCGACATGCCCTCCGTCCTCGACGCCGTCGAAGACGTCCTCCGCCAGCACGCCGAGGGCAAGGCAACAAACCACGCCCGCCGCCGGGTCGCCCTCTCGACGAGCGGCTTGAACGTCATGTTCGCGGGCGCCCCCGAGATAGGCGCTTTGGGCCTCAAGGCCTACACCGTCGCCCGGGGGGGAGCGCGCTTCTACACCATGCTCTTCGACCCCAACTCCGGCGAGCTTCTCGCCCAGATGCAATCCGACAAGCTCGGCCAGATGCGCACCGGGGCGGCGAGCGGCATCGCGACCAAGCACCTCGCCCGCGAGGACGCGAGCACCCTGGGCATATACGGCGCGGGCTGGCAGGCCGAGAGCCAGTTGGAGGCCATCGCCGCCGTGAGGAAGCTGGATCGCGTCGTAGTTCACAGCCGCACCGAGGAGAAGCGCAAGGCCTTCGCCGGGAAGATGGGCGAGAAGCTCGGGATGGAGATCGAAACGACCACCGCCGCCGAGGAACCCGCCGCGCAAGACATCGTCGTCACCGTCACCTCCTCCCGCCAGCCCGTCCTGAAGGGCGAATGGCTCAAGCCCGGCGCGCACGTCAACGCCGCGGGCTCGAACTTCCTGATGAAGGCCGAGATCGACCGTGAGGTCGTGAAGCGCGCGAGCCTCGTCGCCGTCGACTCCCGCGAGGAACTCGGCCTCGAGGCCGGTAACCTACTCCCCGCCCTGGAGACCGGCGCCGTCCTCCCCGAGGCCATCCGCGAGCTCGGCGCCATAATCGCCGGCCACGTCCCAGGACGACGGAGCCCCGACGACATAACCCTCTTCTCCAGCCAGGGCCTCGCCCTCGAAGACCTCGCCTCCGCCCGCCTCGTCTACGACAGGGCGAAGGCTAAGGGCGTTGGGCGCGAGATGGACTTCTAGTGGAGCAGCCGCAGAGCTTCCGCTGCTCGGTCTGCGGCGAGGAACATCCCGGTCCTCCGCTCGTCTACGATACCGACGCCCCTGCCTACTGGTACGGTCTCTCACCCGATGAGCGCGAAACACGCGCCGAGCTCACCTCCGACCAGTGCGTCATCGACGGGCAACACTTCTTCTTGCGGGGCAACCTCGAGATACCGATCCTCGGCTCGGAGGAGAAGCTCGTGTGGGGCGCGTGGGTCTCCGTCAGCGAGGAGAGCTTCTGGCGCGCGACGGAGTTCTGGCAACAGGAGGGGCGAGAGAGCGAGATGCCCTACTTCGGCTGGCTGAGCACCGCCCTGCCCGGCTACCCGGAGACGATCAGCATGAAGTCGCGCCTCCGCACGCGCCCGGTCGGTCTCCGTCCGCTGGTGGACCTGCTGCCGACGGAGCACCCGCTCTCCCAGGAGCAACAGAACGGCATCACCCGGGAACGGGTACAGGAGATCGCCGAGACCGTCCTGCATCCCAAAGCCTGACCCCGCGAGAGCGGAACTGGCGCGGCCGGGCCTGCCGGACCGCCCGGGACGAACGACACGAACGGGTCGACTACGAGGAGAAAGAGCCATGGCTGAGATCTTCGAGACACCGCCGGCTACCGGAGGAAACTACGAGCCGCTGGGCAAGGCGGAGCTGACGGATCACGACGGGCGGAGCGTTCGGCTGAGGGCGGGCCGGACGACCGTGGAGGTCACGGCGCTCGCCCGGAACCTTTTCCGCGTCGGCATGTTCCCCGGAGGTCACACGCCCCGCTACGACACCGAGGCCATAGCCAAGAAAGACTGGGAGGCCGTGGCGGCGGAGATACGGGAAAAGAATGGCGCCGTCGACCTCTCGACCGGGCCGGCGACGGCTCGGATCTCCCTCGACCCCCTGCGCGTCTCCTTTCTGGACGCCGATGGGTGCGAGTTCGCCGCGGACGATAAGGAACTCGGGATGGGCGAGGTCGTGCGTGAGGGTGCGGACGTCTTCAGCCAGCCCCTGGGGAGCCCCGTGAGGCTTTACAAGCGTCGTGAAGAGGGCGAGCGGTACTTCGGGTGCGGCGAGCGGACGAGCGGCCTGGACAAGACGGGCTCCTCCCAGATCTTCTGGAACGTCGACCCCCCGGCGGGCCACACCGCATCGTTCAACAACCTCTACACCTCCATCCCGTTCACCCTCTCCCTGAACGGGGAGAGACGGGGCAGGGCCCACGGCCTCTTCTTCGACAATACCCACCGCGTCGAGCTCGACCTCGCCAAGGAGTCCGAGGATCGCGCCTACTACGGCGCCGAAGGCGGCGACCTCGTCTACTACGTCTTCGCGGGCCCTACTCCCCGAGACGTCCTCGACCGCTACACCGAGCTGACCGGCCACACCCCGATGCCGCCGATGTGGTCCCTCGGTCACCAGCAGTGCCGGTGGAGCTACGAGACGGCCCGTGAGGTAGAGGAGATCGCGCGCAACTACCGCGAGCGCGACCTCCCGTGCGACACCCTCTACTTCGACATCGACTACATGGACGGCTTCCGCGTATTTACGTGGGATGAGGAGCGTTTCCCCGAGCCCGAAAGATTTATCTCCGGGCTCGGGGAGCGGGGCTTCAACGTCGTCACCATCGTCGATCCGGGCGTGAAGGTGGACGAGACCTATGGGGTGTACACCGAGGGACGCGACCGAGGCTTCTACTGCCAGACCGCCGAAGGCGAGGAGTTCCACAACGTCGTGTGGCCCGGGACTTGCGCCTTCCCGGACTTCACGAACCCTTCGGCGAGAGAATGGTGGGGCGAGAACCATCGAGCGCTTGTGGAGAAGGGGGTCGCCGGGATCTGGTGCGACATGAACGAGCCCTCGCTGTTCATCCCGCAGCAGTCCACGATGCCGGGGGACGTGGTTCATCCCGGCGGGGGCGAGCCGAAGCGCCACGACCAGATCCACAACACCTACGGCTCCCTCATGGCCCGCGCGGTCCGCGAAGGCCTGTTGAGGATTAGCCCCGACAGGCGCCCGTTCGTCATCACGCGCGCCGGTTACGCCGGGCTCCAGCGCCACGCGCTGCAGTGGACGGGGGATAACTCCTCCTGGTGGGAGCACCTGTGGATGAGCATGCCCCAGCTCCAGAACCTCGGTCTCTCGGGCGTAGCCTGGGCGGGTGTGGACATCGGCGGTTTCTTCGGCGACTCCGAGGGCGAGCTTCTCGCGCGCTGGTACGAGTTCGGCATCTTCCAGCCCTTCTGCCGCAACCACTCGGCAAAAGGCACCCGCAGCCAGGAGCCGTGGGCCTTCGGCGAGGACCACGAGGCGATCATCCGCAAGATGCTCAAGCTCCGCCAGCGCCTCCTGCCCTACCTCTACACCCTCTTCGAGGAGTGCCACAGGACGGGCGCCCCGATCCTACGCCCCCTCCTCTTCGAACACCCGGAGGACACGACAACCTACGCCGCCGACGACGAGTTCCTCCTCGGCGACGTCCTCCTCGTCGCCCCCATAACCCGGCCCGGCATCGAACACCGCCACGTATACCTCCCCGAGGGCACCTGGTTCCACTTCTGGACCGGCGAGGGGACCGAAGGTCCCGCCCACATCCTCGCCCACGCACCTCTGGGGGAACCCGCGATCTACCATAAGGCGAACACCGCCCTCCCGCTCTGGCCGGAGATGAACCACGTCGGCGAACACCCCGCCGACCCCCTGACACTCCTCATCCACCCCGCTGCTGGCGCGCGCAGCGGCGAGACTACCCTCTACGAGGACGCCGGCGACGGCTTCGGCTACGAGAGCGGCGAGTACGCACGCCGAAGCATCCTGTGCGAAGCGACGGAAAGGGAGACAACGGTCCGGCTCACGGCGCGCGAGGGCTCCTTCGCCCCCAAACGCGAACACATGGTGCTGGAGTTGAGGGGTGTAGAGACCCGCCCCGCAAGCGTCACCGCAAACAGTGCGGAAGCCGGGTGGAGCTTCGAAGAGACAACGGGCACCCTCGCCGTCATGCTCCCCGAGAGCGCGGACGAGACGACGGTGACGGTAGGCCACTGAGCCTTACGGTGCGGCGGGTGGGCATCGGCCTCCTGGTCGCGTTCGCCCTACTGGCGGTCGGATACTTCGGGGTCGGGCTCCTCGTGGCGGCCAGGCTCTCCGCCCCGGTCCCCGGGCCTGTCGGCCCTCCGCCGGCCGGTCGCACGGTCGCGGAGGTCGCCTTCGAGAGCACCGACGGGGTCCCGCTCTCGGCGTGGTGGGTGCCGCCTCCCGGAGACGGTCCCGAGCGGGCAGTAGTGCTGGTCCACGGCTGGGGCGGCAACAGGTCCGATGAGCACATAACGGAGACCGCGCCGCTCTACGAGGAGGCCGGCTACGGCGTCCTGATGCTCGACCTCCGGGGACACGGGGAGTCCGGCGGTGAGCGGCGCACCCTCGGCTACCGGGAGGTCCGCGACGTGCGAGGGGCGCTCGCGTGGCTGGAGGGAGAAGGCTTCGAGCCGGGCGACGTCGTGCTGCACGGCTGGTCGATGGGCGGGGCGACGGTCGTACGCTCGGCGCCCGGGACCGGGGTCGACGCCGTCGTCGAGGAGGCGGGCTACGCCGACCTGCCGCTCTTGCTGCGGGACAGCCTGCCCGAAAACAGCGGCCTGCCGCGGCTCTTCAACCCCGGCACGTTTCTCGCCGCCAAACTCTTTCTGGACTTCGACCCGTGGGCCGTCCGGCCCCGCACCGACGCGGCACGCCTACGGGAGGAAGGCGTTCCGCTCTTCGCGATCCACTCGACCGCCGATGAGACCGTTCCATACGAGCACGCCAAGCTCTTCACCAAGGCAAACCCCGACGCCGAGCTGTGGACGCTGGAAGGCTACGAGCACGTCGGAGCATACGAGCATCCCGAGTACGATGCGAGGTTAGGGGCCTTTCTGGACTCCGTGTCGGAGCGAGGTCGCAACACGGCTCGACGAGCGGGCCGATGCCGGGGGCTCACCGGCCCCCGACGAACACCTCCAACTCGGGGTCGGTGAAGTCGTGGACCACGAGATCTACCCCGAGGCGCCCGAGCTTCCCCGGCTCGTGGGTCGATGCGACGCCGACGGTCGGGATGCCCGCGCCCACCGATGAGGCGATGCCCGAGGGCGAGTCCTCGAAGGCCAGCGTCTCCCCGGCCGCAATGCCCAGGGCGTCGAGGGCGGCCCGGTAGGGGGCGGGGTCCGGCTTCCCGATCCCGACGTCGTCGGCCAGGATCATGGTCTCGAAGGTCTCGTCCAGGCCGAGGGCACGGAGCACGGCCAAGACGTTCTCCTTCGGGGCGTTGGTGACGAGGGCGACCTCGAGCCCCCGCCCCTTCACCCGCTCGATAAACGCCACGAGGCCGGGCAGAGGCTCCAGCTCGCAGGCGCGCTCGCGGAAGTCCGCCTCCTTCGCCTCGATCATGGCGCGCCCCTCCTCTTCGGAGAGGCCGGGGAGAAACTCGGCCACGATGTCCGGGTTGAGGCGACCGCTTATCCTCTCCTGGTAGAACGCCCAGTCGACGTCGTACCCGTGGGGT
>JADDPY010000622.1 GCA_016781635.1 Rubrobacter sp. | reverse complement strand
GGCGAAGGCCCGACTGTCCCAGATCGCGGACGAGGTGCACGCCGGCACGAGCGAGTCACGATCACGAAGAACGGCCGGTCGTACTTGGTGCTCATGTCAGCCGAGGACCTCGAGTCCATCCAGGCGACCCTCGAGCTGCTCGCTGACGCCGAGGCCGTGCGCCGGCTGGAACAGGGCCGCAAGGACCTCGACGCCGGTCTCGGCACCTCCGCTGACAGCATGGCCGAGCTGATGTCGGTCCGTCGCTAGGCCGGCGGTGTCTGAACCGCAGCGGTATGACGTTCTCCTGTCCCCCGGTGCACGCCGCTCGCTGACCGAGGTGTTGCCGCCCGCTGCGGCCTTCGCGCCTGGGAGTTCATCGACGGCCCGCTCCGCGACGTACCACACCGGGTCGGCGCACCGCTGGGAGCACCGTTCGAAGGACTGTGGCGGGCGCGCCCGGGCGAGTACCGGGTCAGGTACGAGATCGACGAGGGTCAGCGCTTGGTACGGGTCGTCGACATCGATCACCGCCGGGACGCCTACCGGTCCTGACCGCCAGCGATGAGGTCAGGCCGCGCTGTCACACCCTCCCCTTCGAGCGCACCTGCAGAGGATGAACGGGCAGTGCCCAGGCGGCTCGGTACGAGCCGCTCCTGCTCGGAAGGAGCTGTACATGACCGAGGACGAAGCACAGGCCCTCCCTGTGGCCGTCGACCTGCCCACCCCGCCCGCGTTCTCGGCCTCGGCGGGAACATCGCCTACGACTCGTCCGCTCCGGCGCCTGGCCGACACCAGTGCTGCGACTCGGACGCCTCATCCGTACGGCGCAGCAGCCTCCTCGAACTGCTCGGCATGACTGATGAGCCTCGCGCCTCGGTGCACGGGGAAGGCAGATAGCGGCACCTGCCCTTCCCGGGTGCCGCGGGTACAGATAGGAGCATCACTACCCTCTGGTAGTGCTCGGCAGACTGCGAGTGCGCTGACGGCCGACGACGTGCTCGAACTGTCGGCGGCGGTGGCGACCAACTGCTCGACGGCCGAAGTCACTACCACTACAGCCCGCCGGTGACCGGGCGCATCGGCGGCCGTACGGCCGCGTGCTGCTCGGGAGCAACAGGTCGAGATGCACCTCGGTGACGAGCCGCGGGACAAGGATCGTGCCGACATGGCGCTCCTCGCCACGGAGTTCGGCGTTGATCTGCCGTCGCCCTACGGAGAAGACGTGTAGCGCCCGGCTGCCGTCGTTCCGACACGTCGTCGAGAAGGGCATCTACCGGGCGGCTTTGGAGGGGCACGCCGTCTACACGCAGAGCCAGCAGGAGGTACGGCGCCACTTCGCTCTACGGACTGGAAGCGGCCTTCGTTCGGACGCTGGCGTTGAACCGCTCGGCGTCGATGACGGCTCGGCGGTGCGTGCCGCGGCTGATCAGGTCGACCTCGTCACGGGCCTCGACGTCGAAGGTCAGGCGACGGCGGTCGACCTCGGTCAGACGTGCGGTGACGGTGACATGCAGGCCGGGTGGGGTGGCGGCGGCGTGGCTCACGTCGATGTGCGTCCCGACGGTCTGCTCAGCTGGCCAGTCCAGATGGGGGTTCACCAGCTGGACGCAGGCCCACTCGAGCAGCCCGACGAGGAAACCGGTGGCGAAGACCTCGGGCATCGCCTGGAACTCTGCCGACTCGGGGAAAAGCGCCGGGACGGTCTTGGACACCGGCACCTGGAAGGTCAGGTGGTGCTCCAGCCCGGGGCGCAGCGAGTCCTTCACGAGATGGTGTCCCTCATCGGCGGGTGCAAGGCGGCCAGGTCCACGGTGTAGCCCTCACGCTGCCGCCCCTCTCACCGACCCGGCGGCCGGAGACTGCCACGACTCTAGTGCTGCGCCTCCGTCACCGCCCCAAGCTGACGAGCGCTGCCTGAAGGGTCAAAGCGCGCGCCGACACTTCGTCGTCCGAGGGCACCCCGAGCGTGTGCCGGTCCCTCGG
>JADDPY010000693.1 GCA_016781635.1 Rubrobacter sp. | reverse complement strand
CGCGTCCCGCGCCTCGTCCGGGTTGTTTACTACCTTGATGCCGCCGGCCTTGCCGCGCCCGCCGGTGAGGACCTGCGCCTTGACCGCCACGGTACCGCCGAGCTTCTCGGCAGCCTCCCGGGCTTCCTCCGGCGTCGTGGCCACGATGCCCTCCAGCGTTTCTATGCCGTACTGCCGCAGCAGTTCCTTGCCTTGATGCTCGTAGAGATCCAAGATCAACTCCCCGCGAAACCCGCCATAACACCCGGCATTATACAGATGGTCTGAGCCGGTTTTTCGGCCCGGATCGGCCCGCGACGTCTCTTGCCAGCCCCAATGATCGCGGATACGGTCGCGCAGAGGCGGGCCGTACCGTTCGGGCCCGCAGGACTCTCGGAGGTGCCACATGAGGATGTTTCGCTGGGCTTTCGTGGGCGTGGCCGCACTGATGTTGGGCTCAGGCTTCGCCTTGCTTTCGGGAAGCATGTTCCTGGGCGCCGTTCCCACGGTGGGGGTTCTCCTGATCGCCGCCTACCTTTTGTAGTAGAGGTGCCCGCTCCATCAACCGGTACCTGGGGTCAACAGGAGGCGCAGAACCTCAACGGAGACGGGCTACGCCGCGACTTACGGTGGCACGTCTACAGTGACGCTGCCTCCGCAGTTGACTGCGGTATTGGCGGGGATGGAGGCGGGGCTTTCGGTGGAGATGGGGTGACGCCGGCTGCTGACCGGCACCGACGTTATCGACGTTGCCGCAACGCCGTCTAGCCCGGCGCTCGAGGACAGAGTAGGGCCCGAACGCGGCATTGTTGTTCTTACTATGAAGCTTAGACCGGGCGGAGCGTGGCCACGGATTCCCTGGTCACGCGAGCGTGGGCGGGGGTGTTCCCTTCGGGGTTGCCTTATACTTCGCCCTGCTTTGGGAGTCGGGACCGGGATAAACGTCGTCGCCGTGTTGGTCGGCGGGGGGATAGGCACGCTCGCCGGAGCCCAGCTCCCCGAGAAGATGCGAGAGACGGCCATGCAAGCCATCGGGATCGTCACGCTCCTCGTCGGCATCCAGAGCTTCCTTCAATTCGATAACCCGCTGGTGCCGCTCGTCGCGGTGATATCGGGTCTGGTAATCGGGGAGCTTTTGGAGATCGACGGCACCTTCAAGCGCTTCGGTGATGCTTTGGAGAGGCGCTTCTCGAAGGGCGATAGCCCGGTGAGCCGGGCCTTCGTAACGACCAGCCTGCTCTTCTGCGTGGGTCCCCTGACCATCCTGGGCAGCCTGGAGGATGGCCTCTCGGGCGACTACGGCCTCCTCGCGTTGAAGAGCGCGCTCGATTTCGTCGCCGCGCTCTCCTTCGCCTCGGTCCTCGGGTGGGGGGTCTTGCTCTCTGCGGGGACCGTGCTCGTGGTCCAAGGGACGCTCACGCTCTCGGCCGGTCTTTTGGAAGGGGTAGTGACGGAGCCGATGATCCTGGCGACGACCGCTACGGGGGGCGTTTTGATCCTGGGGCTTGGTTTAATCCTGCTGGAGCTCAAGGAGATGCGTGTGGCGAACCTGCTCCCCGCGCTCCTCATCGCCCCCCTACTCGTCGCCGCGGCTCCCTTGTGGCCGTTCTGATGATCCTCAAGCTGCTCGCTCGGGTATAGTTGACGCCATTCGAAGACACGCGAGACACAAGGAGGTCGGATGTCCGAGGAGGCAAAAAGGACCGGGGAATGGAGGGGCAGCCCGTTACAAATGGGGAGCGGCCTGGACCCCAACGGGATCAAGGAGATCGTCCTGCGGCTCGATACCGGTGACCATGAAACGCTGAAGCCGCGCATACGCGACGAGTTCGGCGCCTACGAACTCAGCCAGGCGGCCACGTACCTGGACTCCATTTCTAGCCAACTAGACCTGCAGAACCGGTAGAGGAAAAGGAAGGTTTTATGCACGGCATCATCAGGCAGCGCGATATACAGGACGGAAACTCGTCCGTGTTCAGGCTAAGCGAGGTAGTGGTTCAGTACGCCGACGGTAGGACCCTGACCTTCGTGCCGGAGGCCGGACGGGAGAACTTCAGCGAGGACGACCTGCACGAGTTCGTCAAGGTGCTGCAAAAGGCCTCCGGGGTTGCCGAGTGGGCCGAGGTCTCCGACAACCCGAATATCAGCGGTTACTAGGGGAGGACTGGCCCCTTAACTGCCCGGGGCGTCGTCGCCGGGCTCCACGGTGTAGCGGTCGAAGTAGTCCTCGTCCAGCGAGACCTCTTCTCCCGCAAGCTCCCTACGCCTGAGGTCCCACAGGACTTGCAGGTCGTGGTCGAGTCGCGAAAGGGCCTCGCGGTCTTGATCTGTCGCGTGGTGCGTAGCCTCGCGGGCGACGAGGTCCTCCTTGCGCTTGGAGAGCTCCTGGATCCTCTGCATCATGCTTTTCGCCATCTTCTTCTCCTTCTGTCGTTCGCATCGCTCGTGCGACGCAGTGTATAGCCGAACCGGTTCGAGGGAGTCGGTGTGCCCGGCGTCGATGGAATAGAATTCGATATAAGAGAGGAGAGGCTTGCTCGAGAAGATAGAACACCTCGGCTACGCGGTCGAGAATCTGGAGGCGGCGGCCCGGTTCTACGTGGAACGCTTCGGCGTCAAGACCGGCGAGCCCGAAGAGGTCGCCGAGCAGGGCATACGAGCGATGATGTTCCGCGTTGGGGAGTCCAAGATCGAACTTCTGGAGCCGACCCGCGAGGATTCTCCGGTCGGAAAATTCCTCGGCAAGCGCGGCCCTGGTTTTCACCACGTCGCCTTCGAAGTCGAGGATATTACGGCCGCCTTAAAGGAGCTCAAAGAGGGCGGTGTCGAGCTTATAGATGAGAAGCCCAGGGTGGGGGCCGGGGGAAGTAGGATGGCTTTCGTCCACCCTCGCGAGGCCTTCGGGGTCCTCACGGAGCTCGTCGAAAGACCGAAGGGATAGAGGAGGGGCAAGGGTGGACACCGAGAAGCGCCAGGGCCGGGACGAGACGAGCCGGACGGAGTCCGGGATCGAGGTGAAGCCGGTCTACGGACCAGTAGACTTCGATAGTTCCGAATATTCCGAGAAGCTCGGCGACCCCGGCGAGTACCCCTACACCCGCGGCGTCTACCCCTCGATGTACCGGGGACGCCCCTGGACCATGCGCCAGTACGCTGGATTCGGGACCGCCAAAGAAACAAACCAGCGCTTCAAGTACCTCACCGAGCAGGGCCAGACCGGCCTCTCCGTCGCCTTCGACCTGCCCACCCAGATGGGCCGCGACTCGGACCATCCCCTGGCCCTGGGCGAGGTCGGCAAGGTCGGGGTCGCCATCGACTCCCTGCTCGACATGCGCGAGCTCTTCGACGGCATACCCCTCAAGGACGTCTCGACCTCCATGACGATCAACGCGACCGCCTCGACCCTGCTCCTCCTTTACGGCCTCGTCGCCGAGGAGCAGGGGGCCGAAGCCAGGAGCGTGACCGGCACGACGCAGAACGACATCCTCAAGGAGTACCTGGCGCGCGGGACGTACATCTACCCGCCCGAGCCCTCCATGAGGATTACGACGGACATGTTCGCCTACTGCGCTCGTGAGCTTCCGCGCTGGAATACGATCTCCATCTCCGGATACCACATCCGCGAGGCGGGCTCGACGGCGGTCCAGGAGCTCGCGTTTACCCTCTCGAACGCTATCGCCTACGTCGAGGCCGCCACGAGGGCCGGCCTAGAAGTCGAGGAGTTTGCGCCGCGCCTCTCGTTCTTCTTCAACGCGCACAACGACCTCTTCCAGGAGGTCGCCAAGTACCGGGCGGCGAGGAGGATGTGGGCGAAGATCATGAAGGAGCGCTTCGGCGTTACGGAAGAGAAAAGCCTCAAGCTTCGCTTCCACAGCCAGACCGCGGGTTCGTCGCTCACCGCCCAGCAGGCCGAGAACAACATCGTGCGTACGACCGTCCAGGCGCTCTCGGCGATCCTCGGAGGCACCCAGAGCTTGCACACCAACGCCTTCGACGAGGCGCTTGCGCTCCCCACGGAGAAGAGCGCGGGGATCGCGCTCAGGACGCAGCAAATCCTCGCCAGCGAGGGCGGCGTGACAGAAACTGCCGATCCCCTGGCGGGCTCCTACTACGTAGAATCCCTCACCGACGCCGTCGAAGAGGAGGCATGGGCCTACATCCGCCAGATCGACGAGATAGGCGGCTCCGTGAAGGCCATCGAGGAGCGCTACATGCAGCGCGAGATCGAGGAGGCCGCCTACCGCTACCAGCGCGAGGTGGAGAAGGAGGAGCGCATCATCGTCGGCGTGAACCGCTACGAGACCGACGACGATCCGGAGATGGACCTGCACTCCGCCGACGAGACAATCCAGGACCAGCAGACCGAGCGCCTCGCCGAGCTCAAGGAGAGCCGCGACTCCAAAGCCGTCGAGTCCTCTCTGGCTGACCTCAGAAAGGCTGCGGAGGGCACGGACAACCTGCTGTATCCGATGAAGGAGGCTCTCCAAAACCTCGCGACCTTGGGCGAGGTCTCGGATACCCTGCGGGAGGTATACGGGCAGTACCGCCCGTAGGGCAACCCTTCCGCAGTAGACCCTCCGCGGAAGGACAAAGAATTATGGGTGCCGGCAGGAGTCCTCTCGAACTCACCGGGCTCACGTATGGCACCGCTAAAGTTTATTTGCTTTTGTACCGACAAATAACATAAGCGCTCAAGCGCTGCGAAAACGGCAAACCTGTCGTGAGGCGGGGACGCAAAGTTAACGGGCCTTAGTGAGGCGGCCGGGCTACCGAACAGCAAGCCAGGGAGAGACTTTTCTCCATAGGAGGCAAGAGTGCGCCATTACCATCGTAGTTTCCCTATTCGCGATCGAGCTCGGCAGCGCCCTAGCGCGCGCTTGACCGTGGCGCGGTCGATCATCGGGTCCCAGGACGTGTTGCTCTGGGCGCTGGCCCTCGCGTCTGTGGCTTTTACCCTCATCGGATTCGCCGCGGATGCGAGTGCGCAGCAGCCGTCGACCCGTGGGGACGGACCGAGTTTCAAGACCGACGAGGATAAGGAGTTCGTTCCCAACCAGATTATTGTCAAGTTCGAGGAGGGGGCGACCCGAGCCGAAAAGCTGACGCCCGAGCCGCCGAGGGGCTCCGGAAAAAGGACGACCTCGATCTCATAGATGCCGAGGTCGTCAAGGTCGAGGGGCAGCCCGTCGAGCAGGCCGTACGCGACCTCGAGAAGCGCTCGGACGTGGAGTACGCCGAGCCGGATTACATGCTCGAGGCCTCGGCAACGACCGCCAACGATCCCGACTTTCCGAAGCTCTATGGTTTGCACAACACCGGTCAGACCGGCGGCGGCAACGACGCCGATATAGACGCACCGGAGGCTTGGGACACCACTACCGGTGATCCCAGTACCACTGTCGCCGTTATCGACTCGGGCGTTGACATCAGCCACCCCGATCTCACGAACAACATCTGGGTAAACCCCGGCGAATCCGGGACCGATTCGGGCGGGCGGAACAAGGCGACCAACGGCGTCGACGACGATGGAAACAAATACGTGGATGACGTGAACGGCTGGGATTTTGTCAAGAACGACGCTACCGTCTTCGACAGCGGTGACAACCTGCATGGTACCCACGTCGCGGGCACCATCGCCGCCGAAGGAAACAACAGCGCCGGGATGGTGGGGGTGAACTGGAAGGCCAAGATAATGCCGCTCAAGTTCCTGGACGCTAACGGCGGCGGGGCCACTTCCAACGCGATCAAGGCCCTCGACTACGCGGTGGCCAGCGGCGCTAAGATTAGTAACAACTCCTATGGCGGCGGGGGCTATTTGCAGTCTTTCGTCGACTCCTTGAAGAGAGCGGACGCCGCCGGGCACCTGTTCTTGGCCGCTGCGGGCAATGGCGGTGCGGACGGCATCGGAGACGACAACGACGCGTCTCCTTCCTACCCGGCCTCGTACGACGTGCCCAACGTTGTCTCGGTTGCCGCGACCGACAAGAACGACGCCCTGGCGGGCTTCTCGAATTATGGTGCGACGTCGGTGGACATCGCTGCTCCGGGCGTCGGCATCTTGAGCACGGTGCCGGGGAACACTTACGGGTCCTTGTCCGGCACCTCGATGGCTACTCCCCACGTCGCGGGTGTGGCGGCCCTCGTAAAAAGCAGCAACCCTACCTTGGACGACGCCGGAATAAAGGCCAACCTCCTCCAGTCCGTGGACAAGAAGTCCAACCTCTCGGACAAGACGGCGAGTGGCGGCCGCCTGAACGCCGTGAGGGCCCTGCCGGACACCTCTGCGCCGGATACGACGATCTCCTCCGGCCCGTCCGGGACCGTCGCGACCACCTCTGCCGCTTTCGCCTTCTCGTCTTCCGAACCGGGTTCCACGTTTGAGTGCAGGCTCGACGCCGCCGCCTTCGGCACCTGCAGTTCGCCGGATCAGCACACAGGTCTGGCCGACGGGGCACACGTATTCGAGGTGCGGGCCATCGATGCCGGCGGCAATGCCGATCCTACTCCCGCTAGGGGCACCTGGACGGTTGACGCCACCGCACCCATGGCCGAGGCGCCGGCTCAGAGCTTCGTCGCGAACTCGAGGCTAGGGACCTCCGCAGTGCCCATCAGGCTCGGCTGGTCGGCCACCGATGGCGTGGATGGGGGCGGCGTCGGCCGCTACGAGCTGCAGCAGAGCACCAACGGCGGGGCCTACGCGAACGTCTCGCTGCCGACGAGCACCGCGACCGACATCACCCGTTCGCTGGCGCCCAACTCCACCTACCGCTTCCGGGTACGGGCCGAGGACAAGGCCGGCAACTTGGGTGGCTGGGCCGAGGGACCCGTCTTCAAGGTGGCCCCACACCAGGAGAACGCCACGACGGTCGGCTACGCTGGCGGCACCTGGACTAGGGCTGCGCTAAGCGGAGCCTACGGCGGGTACGTGAAACATGACAAAACCCCGGGAGCAAAGGCGAAGCTCTTCTTCACGGGCCGCAACGTAGCCTGGGTCGCGCCCAAGAGCGCGGTTCGGGGCCAGGCGGAGGTGTGGGTAGACGGGGTCAAGGAAACGACCGTCGACCTTTACTCCTCCACGACGCTGGCGCGCAGGGTGGTCTTCTCCAAGAGCTGGGCCTCCTCCGGGAGTCACACCGTGGAGGTCAGGGTGCTGGGCACCGCCGGACGCCCGCGGGTTGACGTGGACGCCTTCGTGGTGCTGAGCTAGAGGAAAGCGCTAGGGCGGGGCGTTTGGCCCACCCTAGCGCTCACGAAGGAGACGAGGGGGGCGCTGGTCTTTATGAGGCTTGATCCTAAGCGGCTCTTGCTACAGCCTCATCCACAATCCGCCCGGCACCGTACGTACCTACCCCTTCGTCGTGAGCCATGCCAGGGACGCGGCTTATCTCGGCGACACCAGCTCAAACAGGAGCTTCTCGGTCGTCAGGAAACGGCTCTTCAGCCGTGGCTACACCGCGCGGCCCCCGGGCCCATCAAGGTCCGGAGGTCCCTTGGTGCTGTGTTAAGATCCGGCATACGGCCGATTACCGGCTCGGTTTCGTGTGCATATTTATATAATCGGGCGCCGCCCCGAGGAGGTTTTGTATCGTGGTCGACTGGTTCCGAAAGCGCAAGGATGGTCGTTCGAGCGGGGGGCGTACCGAGGCTTCCTCCGAGGGCACGAACGTCGAGGAGGTGCGGGGCACATCCAGCTCGGTCGACTTTGAGGGGGAGACCGCGGCCGAGCTCGTGGACCGGACACCGCCACCTCCGGAGCCCGCCGACGGGTTCTCCGAGGCCGGCATCCGGGAGGCCCTGAGAGACGTCAGGGACCCGGAGATCGGGCGTGACGTTATCTCCCTCAACATGGTACGCGGCGTGGAGATACAAGGTTCCGATGTCAAGGTTGGGATTGCTCTGACGACCGCCGGATGCCCGATGAAGGCCCGGATCACCGGGGACGTCCGCGACCGTTTGATGATGATCGAGGGCGTCGAGAGCGTCGACGTCGACTTCGGTGTCATGACCGATACGGACCGCCAGAACCTCATGACCTCGCTGCACGGTGGCCCCTCCGAACTCGCGCCTGCTTTCAAGGACGAGTCAAAGACCCGGATCATCGCGGTGGTTTCTGGTAAGGGTGGCGTCGGCAAGAGCACCGTGGCCGTCAACCTCGCGGCGGCGCTGGACCGGGCCGGGCACTCCGTCGAAATCCTCGACGCAGACGTCCACGGCTCCTCTATTCCGGTGATGCTCGGCGCGACCGAGAAGCCGAACGTGGTAGGCGGCGTGATCTTCCCGATCGAGTCCTCCTCGGGCCTGAAGTTTATCTCGATGGGCAACTTCGTGAACGAGGGTCAGGCCATAATCTGGCGCGCCCCGATCGTGAACAAGGCCCTCACCCAGCTTATGCGCGACGTGTACTGGGACGAGCCGGACTTCATCATCGTGGACATGCCCCCCGGCACCGGCGACGTCGCCCTTACCGTGGCGCAGATGATCCCGAAGGCCGAGGCGCTCGTCGTCACGACCCCGCAGGCCGACGCTGCCCGTGTCGCCGTGAAGGCCGGTAAGATGGCCGTGCAGGCTCACCTCAAGGTCGTGGGCGTCGTCGAGAATATGGCTTACGCCGAATGCCCCTGCTGCGGCGAGCAGCTCAAGATCTTCGGTGGTGACGGCGGCGACCGCGTGGCCGGCGAGCTCGAGGCCAAGGTCATGGGGCGCATTCCCATCCTCCCGGACTCCTCCGGTGAGCCCGGCCACGCCCTTTTCCCCGAGGACAGCACCCCTGCGCGGGCTTTTGACGAGATCGCCGCGGGCATCGCGCAGAAGAAGGTCCGCAGGCGCATCAAGGTTCTTTAGCAGCGTTTCTATAACAAGCGGTCAAGATTGGGCGCCCTCGCTATTCTCCGCGGGGGCGCTTTTTCGTTGCCTGCTTATCCGAACGGGGTGGGGCGAAGGACGAAACGCGGTCAACGGGCGAGGCGGATCCTGCCGGGGAACCCGGCGAAGCTTGCCCGCAGCACCTCCACGCCGTCTCCGTTCGTGAAAGATGCGTCGCACTCCACGCGCCGCTTCTCCTCGTCCTTGCCGGTAACGGTGACGGCGCAGGAGATCGTGTCGCCGACAAAGACCGGCGCCAGGTACTCGAAGCGCATCTCCGTCGCGAGAAAACCGAGGAGACCGCCGATGTGCGTCAGCATGCTTCCGGTGAGCAGGCCGGGGATGCTCAGACGCCCGTACCAACTCTCGCGCGCAAACTCGGCGTCCTGATGATACGGGTTGTAGTCTCCCGTAACGCCGCAGAACATCGCAACGTCTCCGTCCGTAAACGTGCGCCGAAACTGGAAGGTTTGCCCGACGTGCATCTCGGCAAGCGCCTCTCGTAGCTGCCGCTTGAACTCCGGCGTCGCCTCCGGCATGTGTCCCCTCTTCGTCGGATCTTTGCAGCAAGGTAGCGCCAGACAGAGCCTGGGTAGCAAGTAGGCGCCCCGCTATCGGCAGAGCGGGGCGCCTACTTGTGCTCGACTGGCTATTGAGAGGTGCAGAGGTTAGGCGAGTAGCCCGAGCCCCTTCACCGCATCGCGCTCCTCCTTGAGCTCGTTTACGGTGATATCGAGCTTCGATTGCGCGAAGTCTCCGACCTCGAGCCCCTCGACGATCTCGTAGCTGCCACCCGAGCACCGCACCGGGAACGAGGATATAAGGCCCTCCTCGACGCCGTACTGGCCGCCCGAAGGGATCGCCATAGAGCGCAGCCCGTCAGCGCCCAGAGCCCAGTCGCGCACGTGGTCGATCGCCGCGTTGGCCGCGGACGCTGCCGAGGAGGCGCCTCGCGCCTCGATGATCGCGGCGCCGCGCTTGCCGACCTGCGGCATGTACTCGTTCTCGTACCAGCCCATATCGACCTGGTCGGCGGCCCGCTCGCCCTTGACTCTCGCGTTGAAGAGATCGGGGAACATCGATGGCGAGTGGTTGCCCCATACGACGAGGTCCTGAATGTCCTCGACGCCGACCGAGAGCTTCTGGGCGAGCATCGAGACCGCGCGGTTCTCGTCGAGGCGCGTCATCGCGGTGAAGCGCTCGCGTGGCACGTCTGGGGCGTTGTTCATCGCGATCAGCGCGTTCGTGTTCGCCGGGTTGCCGACCACCAGTATCTTCACGTCGTCGGCAGCCCTCGCGTTGATGGCCTCGCCCTGCGGCTTGAAGATCGCACCGTTCGCCTCCAGGAGATCGGCACGCTCCATGCCCTTCTGGCGCGGCCGGGCGCCGATCAGCATGGCGATGCTCGCGCCGTCAAAGGCCTCGTTCGCGTCGGCGGTGATGTCGACGGATTCGAGCAGCGGGAAGGCGCAGTCGTGGAGCTCCATGGCGGTGCCTTCGGCGGCTTTTAGAGCCGGCTCTATCTCCAGCAGCTTCAGCTTGATCTTCTCGTCGGGGCCGAGCAACTGGCCCGAGGCGATCCGGAACAGTGCTGCGTAACCGATCGCGCCCGCAGCGCCGGTAACGGTGACGGTTTTAGACATTTGACTATCTCCTCCTGCTAGCTTCTACTCGCTATCATAGAGGACCCCGCATGCCTCTGCCGCCGTGTCCCCACAGTAAAATACCCTCGACGACCCGTACATAAGCAAGGAGCGTTTTGGAAGTAACTCAGGCAATAGAGACGCGCCGGAGCGTGGGGCGCGTCAAGCAAGACCCGGTCCCCAGGGAGATCGTCGAGGAAATCCTGGAGAGCGCCGTCCACGCGCCGAACCACAGAATGACCGAGCCCTGGCGGTTTCACGTCTTCCTCGGCAAGGGGCGGGGAGAGTTCGCCCGCGCCCGTGCCGAGTGCGCCCGACTGATGGCCGAGGCCGAGGGCGAGGAGCAAGAGACGATCTCCGGCAGATTAAGCCGCGAGCGTAAGAAAGCATTTAGGGCCCCCGTCGTCATCGCCGTCGTCTCCAAGGGCGGCCGTGACGAGGTCGAGACGCTGGAGAACTACGCCGCGTGCTCGGCAGCCGTCCAGAACATGCAACTCGTAGCGCACGCCGCCGGGCTCGCAACCATCTGGCGCACAGGTCCTATCGCCTATCACCCCTACATGCGCGGCTTCCTCGGGCTCGAAGGCGAGGACCAGGTCGTGGCATTCCTGTACCTCGGCTACGGCGACATGGTAGAGAGACCCCGCAAGCGTGAGGCCGCCTCGGCGAGGACGGTCTGGCACGAGGGTTAGGGGAGTGACGGCAACCTCGAACGGGTACGTTCGTATATGACAGAGAAAGCTATGTTAAGGAGCGAGAATGGGAAGTTTGCTAAGGCGTCTGGCGATAATGGCCGCACCGATAGTTTGGCGTAAGATTCAGGAACGCCGCCGCAGGGGACGCCGCCGCTAAGCTGGCGCCTCAACCGTCTCCCAGGGAGACGCCTTCGAAGCCCCCGTCCTTTCTCTGGATGCGAACGAGGGTGTCTTTTGGCTCGTGGTACAGGATGACCGGCGTGTTACGCTCCTCTGCCTCCGTCAGCACCTCGATACGATTCTTGCGCGCTGCCTCGGGGTCGGTATCGACGCCGCTGATGAGGTCGGGGTTCAGCCAGATCTTGGCGGGGGCGAGGTCCGCCGTGTACAGGGCGGACTCGCCCCCGGATTCGATCCAGACGATCTGATGTCCCTCGGCGTGGCCGCTCCTGACCTCGACGCGCACCCCCTGGACGATTTCCGCCGGACCGTTCAGAAGCTCGAACCAGCCCTCGTAAACTCCGTTCTCGACCGGCGAGACGGCAAGCCTCCGCCCGTCCTTCTCGGACATCTTCCTCGCCTCTTCCAGCGAGGCCTCTTGTGCGTAGACCGTGGCGTTGGGGAAGCTCCTGGGGTTCAGCGCCCACCCGACATGGTCGGGATCGAGGTGAGAGAGGATCAGATGCGTCACGTCTTCGGGCTCGTACCCGGCCTCTCTGAGGTTCTCCACGAGGCCCTGATCGCGACGGATCTCGTACCGCCCTACTAGCATCTCGGGCAGCTCCGGCCCGAAGCCCGCGTCAAGCAGAACCAGGGCGTCGCCGGAGCGAACGAGCACCGGGTGCATGCCGCCCTTGATCTTCGCCCGCTTCGCGTCGGGCCCGAAGAGGTTGCCGGCGTCGGTGACGAAGATGCCGTCGTCCAGCACCCTGATCTCGATCTCTCCTACCTTCAGGCTCTCCCTTGTCATCGTCTTCCTCTCGTCGGGGTGCCACCAGCATACAGACCGCCGGGAGGATGAGCCCAGTCGAGATCGAACCTCCCGCGTCCGGTAGCCCGGTATGCTCAGGACCGAACAGCGGCCTTGATGGCGTTGGCGATCATCCGGGGATGCTTGAGGAGCGCGTAGGTTGGGGCGTCGCCCGTGAACGCCTCGACGAGGGCGCGCCGGGCCCCCGGGTCCTTCTCGCAGGCCGCGAACAGGGGCTCCATCGTCTGCAGGTTCGGCACCAGGTTGGTGAGGGCGTACCCGGAGACGTGCTCCTTGGCCCTCTTGTGCCTGAGCTGGGTGGCGTAGCCCTTCAGGACGGAGGCCGAATAATCGTTACGCGAGCGGGCCTCATGCGCCCAGGAGGCTGCGAGGCGCCCCGACTCGATTGCGTACCCCACCCCCTCGCCGCTGATGGGGTGGATCATGCTAGCCGCGTCCCCGACGGTCATGAGCCCCTGCGTGTGGCGTTTCGCGCCCCACATCCCCATCTTCAGCGACCAGCTCTTCGCGGGCCCCTCCGGCTCCGCGTCTTTTAGCCACTCCGCGATCTCCGGCTCCTCCAGGAACCGGTCGTAGAAGTCCTTGAGGTTACGCCCGGACCGCGCCAGCGTCTTCGTCGAGACGCCCGCCCCGACGTTGGCCCTGCCATCTCCGAAGTAGAAGACCCATCCATAGCCCGCCCCGTGCTCATTCATGTTCTTGGTTATGAAGATGTGCAGGTCTTTCTTGTTGGGACCGGATACGCCCTTGAAGTACTGACGCCTCGCCACGGAGTTCTGGTGGGCCTTCATCCCCTCGCCGGCGAACCCCCCGATCCCGTCTGCCGCCACGACCAGCGGCGCCTCGAACCTCAAGGGCTCGCCGTCGTTTCCGACCGCGACCGCCTCTATCCCCGTTACGCTACCGGACGGCGACCGTAGGAGTTCGGTCGCGCGGATACTCGTCCGAAGCTCGGCGCCCGCCTCCTTCGCACGCTCGACGAGACGGGCATCCGTCTCCTCCCTGGGGATGACGTAGCCGTGCGGACCGTGGAAGGTGGGGGGGACCTTCTGGCGCAAGAAGGCGGTTCGGGTATAGATGGAGAAGCCTGAGAACTTGCCGTGTCCTGGCTCCTCCAGCCATTCCCCGAGGCCCATCAGCGCCACCTCCCCGGCCGCGTGCGGCATGAGGCCGTCCCCACACGTCTTGTCCCTCGGGAACTCCTGGCGATCCAGCAGTAACACGTTCAAGCCCGCACGGGCTGCGTAGTAGGAAGTCGAGGCGCCGCCCGGCCCAGCGCCCACCACGATAAGGTCCCAACTTTCTGGCATTCGACCACCGCTTTTCTAACCAGTCGTTAAAAGGGGCCGAAAGCCCGACCCTCTGCGCCATTATACTTTCGCCCCGAAAACGGATTTCAAACCGAAAGGAAGTAGATCATGGTGGACCGCAACCGTCCGGCCCGCTACGAGGTCGGCGGACGCGCCGCCCTCAAGGCCACGGGACAGCCCGTCGAGATACTCGAGGTTCGCCGCGGAGAGTTCGTCCCCGACTTCGTCTACAAGGTACGCATCCTCGCCGAGAAACCGGCCCGCCCCTACAACCTCTCCGTCCCCGAACACGACCTGGCAGATGGTTGAGCAGCCAGCCTTTCGTAATAAGGTTCAGCAGGGAATCGCTTACAAAGGTCTACCCCTCTGGATTTTCACAAAGGTACTGTCATGTACGGTGCGGTTGCAAAGGGTATCGGGGCCGTAGCCAGAATAAGCTTGTGAGCGGGGTCCTGGGAGCCGCCACAGGAGACGTGTTGCTCTTTTCTAGAAGCCTTCGCCGGACGTGACGCTCAAATACGCAACGTCCACGAGAGGGACCCCGGTCTCCACCGCGCGGTTTACGGCTGTGGAGAGGGCTTCCGCAGCGACACCTGCGTCGGGGAAGTGCCCGTCCAGGAGGCGGGCGGCGCGGGCTATCTCGTAGAAGGAGAAGCGCCGCTTCTCGCCGGTAAGGGTGTAGACAGCCTCGAGCACGTCGAGTCTCAGCGAGATCAGCTGCTCAAGGCGCCAGCGGATCTCGTCGCCCGTGAGGTTCATAGTCTGGTAAAGGCGAGCTATCTCCGAGATCTGGACGAGCGCGGGGGCACGCTTGCCGAGTCGAGCCACGGACGTTTCGTCGAGGTAGCGTCGGGCGGTGATACGGGCGAGGGCGAGCTGTCCTTTCTCCCCGTCGAAGCCCACGAGCGACCTCCCCTTGTCCCCGCGTGACTCGCCCGCCCCGGTCGTTGCTCCGCTCATGCGGATCTCTTCTCCACCGACGAACACGCGCGGCAGATGCCCGCCGGCGTAATACGCCACCTGATACGCCATGGCACACGCCTTCTCGACGTGCCCGGGGGCGGCGCCCGTCCGGATCTCGACCCACCTCCGTACCGTCCCCGAGTACAACCGCTCCAGTGCCCTCCAGGTCGCGTCCCCCCGGAGGTCCAACTCTCCGGGCTTCTCGGTAACTACCGTGATCTCCGCTCCGGGCAGGTCGCGTGAGTAGGCGTAGCGCACGGACGCGAGCAGCTTCTCGAACTCCTCGTCCACGGTGCCCGAGAGGTAGCGCCGCCGCTCCGCCGGCAGCACGTACATCAGTCGGCTCTTGATCCGGCGCTCCTTGCCCTCGGCGGCCTTGAGCCGGTCTATCGCCTCGTAGAGTTCACGCCTGCGCTGATACACCAGCGACGAGAGGCGCTCGACCTCGTCGTCCTGAGCAAAATCCTCGGAGGCTGACCAGGCATCGTCGCGCGCGGCGCACACGGCTTCGTGCGCATTCTCCGCCCGAATCACCGCTCGCTGCTGATCCTCCCGCTCGCGTTGAGCTTCTCCCAGCTCACGCTCTAGCGTTTCTATCGTGGAAGACAAGATAAAACCTTCCCCATCGCCTCCCTGTACACCTTTCGTTACCGATTCTACAGTACCCAGGGTCGGCGTTGCGCAGGTTGTGGTTGAGGGATAGATTTAAATTGCACCAGGTATTTGAGGGAGGAGCTGAGCATGGACTTCAACACGGGGAGCGGCTCCGGAGGCTCTCGTAGACCAAGCGATCCGTCGAGGCCATTGTATGGTGGTTAGTCTGCCCGAGCCGTAGGCGACCCGACCTATCGGGGCAGGTATTTATCATCTCTTCGTCCTGCTCCTCATAAAACCAAACGCCGGATTCGAAGCTAGTTACAGGGTGCTTGCCTACTCCTTCGTGATACAGCTCGTAAGCTGGCCGTCTGCGATCCCGTTGCTAGACCTCCTTGTAGCGCTAGCCGTGGGCTTGTACGCCAGAGTACTTGGGGTGCTCGGTATACGGGAGATGCACACCACGACTACGAGGAATGCCGCCCTCGTGGTTGTTATACCGGTCGCCTTGTTCTTCCTGCTCGCACTACTTGGTACCGCGTTCGTGCTGCTTATCAGGAGTACGAGTCTCGCGTAGACGGGAAAGATGTGAGGCAGCATTAGATCTCGCGGCCTTCCGAACACCGGCGCTACACAACGCTCGGAGGTGAGGTTGTCGGACACGCATTAGCCGCCCCGACGCACGACAGTTATACTGGCCAAAATCTCGAGCCAAGGGGGTATTCGCGTGACGAAGACGGTCACTCTTATTCCAGGAGACGGTATAGGCACCGACGTAACGAACTCCGTCAAAGAGGTCATTCAGGCCCTCGGTACCGACATCGAGTGGGAGGTAGCCGAGGCCGGCGAGGAGATTATGGAGGAGAAGGGCACGCCTCTACCCGAGGACGTACTCGAGTCCATCCGGCGCAACAAGGTAGCTCTCAAGGGGCCGCTGACTACCCCTGTAGGAACCGGCTTCCGCTCCGTGAACGTCGCGCTTCGTAAGGAGCTAGATCTCTACGCCAACGTCAGGCCGAACCTGAGCCTTCCGGGTCTGGATCTCAGGTACAAGGACATCGACCTCATCATCTTCCGGGAGAACACGGAGGATCTCTATGCCGGCGTCGAGCATCAGGTCGGCAAGCACGCGGCGGAGTCCATCAAGATCATTACGCGCGAGGGGACGGAGCGGATCTGCCGCCTCGCCTTCGAGCAGTCGAGGGATCTCGGCCGCAAGCACATAACGGTGGTCCATAAGGCAAACATCATGAAGTTCACGGACGGGCTCTTCCGGGACGTCTTCTACGAGGTCGCGGAGGACTACAAGGACGACTTCGAGGAGATCGACGACCGCATCGTCGACAACATGTCGATGCAGCTTGTGATGAAGCCGGAGCTTTACGACGTGATGGTTTGCCCGAACCTCTACGGTGACATCCTCTCCGACCTCTGCGCCGGTCTTACCGGCGGCCTCGGCGTGGCGCCGGGGGCGAACATCGGGGACGGGCTCGCGCTCTTCGAGCCGGTCCATGGTTCCGCCCCGAAGTACGCCGGCCAGAACCGGGCGAACCCGCTCGCGACGCTCCTTTCGGCCAAGAACATGCTGGATTACATGGGGCACGAGGAGGACGCTCAGAGGATGCAAAACGGCATCGAGGCTGCGCTCAAAAACCCCGAGACGAGGACCAAGGACCTCGGCGGCACGGCCGGTACCAAAGAATTTACGCAGGCGATAGTCTCAAACCTGTCGTAGGGGGTACACTGGTTCGGTTCGTAGTCTGGTAGTTCGGGAGGGTTAGTGCGCGTCCTTGTAGCTGGTGGTGACGGATTCTGCGGTTGGCCGACGGCCCTTTACCTGTCGTCGCAGGGTCACGAAGTTTTCATTGCAGACAACTATAGCCGCAGGGATTGGGACGGGGAGCTAGGAACCAACTCTCTCACGGAGATCTCCGACCTCCCGACCCGCGTCGCCCGCTGGAAAGAGACCAGCGGGCGCGAGATCGAGGTGTCCGCCGGCGACCTGACGGACGAGCGTTACGTTTACGAGATCGTGGATCGCTTCAGGCCGGACGCCTTCGTCCATTTCGCCGAGCAGCGGTCCGCGCCGTACTCCATGATCGACCGCTCCCACGCCGTCTTCACCCAGGTGAACAACGTCGTCGGCAACCTCAACATCATGTACGCCATCGGCGAGATCGTCCCGGACTGTCACCTCATCAAGCTCGGCACGATGGGTGAGTACGGTACGCCGAACATCGACATCGAAGAGGGCTACATCACGATCGAGCACAACGGCCGCACCGACACGCTGCCGTATCCGAAGCAGCCCGGCTCCTTCTACCACCTCTCGAAAGTACACGATTCTCACAACATCCACTTCGCCTGCAAGATCTGGGGCCTCAGGGCGACCGACTTGAACCAGGGCGTCGTATACAACGTCGATACTGAGGAGACGGCCTCCGACCCCGTGCTCGTCAACCGCTACGACTACGACAGCATCTTCGGCACCGCGCTGAACCGCTTCTGCGCCCAGGCTGCCAGCGGGAACGACATAACGGTTTATGGCGGGGGCGGCCAGACGCGGGGGTTTATCGACATCCAGGATACCGTTCGCTGCATCGAGCTCGCGGCGAACAACCCGGCGGAGAGGGGCGAGTTCCGAGTTTTCAACCAGTTCACCGAGCAGTGGTCGGTACTCGGTCTGGGGCAACTCGTCGAGAAGGTCGCCCGGACGCTCGATCTTGAGCCGAACCTGGTCCACCTCGAGAACCCGCGAGTCGAGAAGGAGGAGCACTATTACAAGGCCGCGAACACGCGCCTTATCGACCTGGGCCTGAAGCCGCACCTCTTGAATGAAGAGACGGTCGAGAAGCTGCTCCTCATGGCGATGGAAAATCGGGATCGCATCCACCCGGAGACTTTCGCGCCTCAGGTAAACTGGCGCAAGCCTCACTATAAGTAGTTCGAACCGGGCGTAAAGTTTGCGGATCGCTTTCGTAACAGAGTCTTTCCTCCCGGCGACGGACGGTGTCGTCACGCGCCTACGCCACACTCTGGACGAGTTGAGCGGCTTGGGCGACGAGTTTTTGATAGTGGCCCCCAAGTACGGGGAGGGGCCCGCGTCCTACGGGGGGACTCACATACACCGGGTTCCTGCGGTGCCGTTCCCGCCGTACCCACAAATCAAGATGGCCCCTCCGAACCCGAGCGTGGGCCGTGCCCTTCGCCATTTCCGCCCCGACCTGGTACACGTCGTCAACCCGTTTGTTCTGGGTGCGACAGGAGTGTTCTACGCCAGGCGTATGAAGGTGCCTCTCGTGGCTTCCTATCATACGAACGTCACGGTCTACGCTCAGTTCTACGGGCTCGGCTTTCTAGATGGGCTAGGACGCCGCTGGGTGCGCACACTACACAACCGGGCCCGTATCAACCTTTGCACCTCCGAGGCGACGCAGGATTACCTTAGAGGCCAACGTATACGAGGGGTGCGGTTCTGGCCCCAGGGCGTCGACGCCACGCGCTTTCACCCAGATAAGTTCTCCAAAGATCTCCGCGTGCGCCTCTCGAACGGGAGACCCGGCGAGCGTCTCCTGATCTACGTCGGGCGTCTGGGGCACGAGAAGAACATAGCCCAGCTCAAGAAGGTGCTTCAGGAAGTACCCGGGACGAGGCTAGCCATCGTAGGTGATGGACCTGCCCGCGGTAAGCTTGAGCGCGAGTTTCAGGAGACGCCCACGGTCTTCGCGGGGATGATGCAGGGGGAGGAGCTTGCGGAGGCATACGCCTCGGCGGACGCCTTCGTCTTCCCGTCGACCACGGAGACGCTCGGGCTTGCCATGATCGAGGCTCTAGCCTCCGGCCTGCCGGTGATCGCCGCGCGCGGCGAGGCTACTCACGAGGTCGTCTCCGAGGGTGAGAGCGGCTTCTTATACGAGCCCGGCTCCGACGAGAGTTTGGTCTTGGCCGTCCGGCGTGTTCTCGGCGACGAGGACACGCGCTCGCGCCTCTCTCACGGGGCGCGAGCCGCGGCCGAAGCCCGCACCTGGAAGGCGTCGACGGCCGCCCTCCGCGGCTACTACCGCGAGGCCATGGTCGGTTGAAGAAGAAACAGCACAGCCTGGCCAGGTTCGCTCGACGCTTCTCGAAGTTCTCGGTAGTCGGGCTGATAAACGCTGTCGTGGACCTCGCGGTTCTCAACCTGCTGCTCTGGGCTTATCCGACGGAGGAACCTTGGCAGTTTGTGCTCTACAACCTCGTCGCCCTCGTCCTCGCGAACGTCAACTCGTACGTTCTGAACTCACTGTGGACCTTCAGGGGTCAGGCTCACCCGGGCCTTAAACAGGGCGGGCTCTTCGCCCTTCAGGCGCTAGTCGGCGTGGTGGTCAGCAGCGCGCTCTTCTGGCTTCTCGTCCATTACACGTTAAACAGTACGGGTCTGTCTCCGGTCATTGCGGGGAATGTGGCGAAGGTGATCTCGACGGTCATCGCCTCGACCCTCAGCTACTTTGTTCAGCGGCACGTGGTTTTCCCGCGCGAGCGGTAGCGGGCAGGGGAGGGCCCCCACGGGGGTGCTTGTAAGCGCTGCGAGGTCGTGCTAAATTACGGCTGCGTTCGGCGAGAGCGGGACGCGAGAGTGCGGAAGTAGCTCAGCTGGTAGAGCATCACCTTGCCATGGTGAGGGTCGCGGGTTCGAATCCCGTCTTCCGCTCTGGCCCCGGAGGGTCTTTGGCGGCATGGCCGAGTGGTGAGGCGCCGGACTGCAAATCCGTTAACCCCGGTTCGATTCCGGGTGCCGCCTCTTTTGTTAAAGAGCACCCCGGTTCCCGTCACGACGGGCGATTAGCTCAGGGGGAGAGCGCCTTCCTGACACGGAGGAGGTCAGTGGTTCGAATCCACTATCGCCCACTCTTAACGGCCGGTTCGCAACGCTAGCGAGTCGGCCTCTTTTCCTCGAAGTTCCCCGAACATCGCAAGATCAGAGCGATCGCGAACTCGAGGCCGTTCGGTACTAGAATCTCTTCCGTAGTGACACTAATTCTGGAGATGCCCCATGACGCTTCTTATCGACGACCTTTCGGAGGATAAACCGTGTCTGCTGTAAAGCTGCCGGATGGGAGGGAGCTCACCGTCGAGCCTGGGGAGAAGGCTCGGGACGTAGCCGAGAGGATCGGCAAGCGCCTCGCTAGGGACGCCGTGGTAGCGAAGCTCGACGGTCGGGTCGTGGACCTGGACGCGCCGGTGGACGGGGGTGGGCTCTTCGAGGTCGTTACGAAAGATTCGGATGAGGGCCTCGAGGTTCTGCGCCATTCGACGGCTCACGCGATGGCGCAGGCCATTACGGAGCTGTACCCGGGGAGCAAGCTGACCATCGGGCCGCCGATAGAGAACGGCTTCTTCTATGACATCGAGATGAACGGCAAAATCTCCGACGACGACTTACCGGCGATCGAGGAAAAGATGAGGGAGATCGTCGGGCGCGACCTGCCGATAGAGCGCGAGGAGGTCTCCAAGGCCGAGGCCGAGGAGTTTTACAAGGACAACCCGTACAAGATGGAGATCGTCGGGGCGCTGGAGGATGGCAACATCACGATCTACCGCCAGGGCGAATTCTTCGACCTCTGCCGCGGCCCGCACGTCCCGAGCACCGGTGCATTAGGAGCCTTCAAGCTCCAGAACATCGCGGGGGCCTACTGGCGCGGCGACGAGAAGAACCCGATGCTCACGAGGATCTACGGTACCGCGTGGGGCTCAGAGAAGGAACTCAAGGCGTACCTCAGGCGTTTGGAGGAGGCGAAGGCCCGCGACCACCGCAAGATCGGCAAGGACCTCAAGCTCTTTACCTTCTCGCCGGACGTCGGCGCGGGAATACCGCTCTTTCTCCCGAAGGGCGAGATGCTCCGCCACCTCATGGAGGGCTACGTGCGCGAGGTTCAGACCCGCCACGGCTACGACCACGTGTGGACCGGTAATATCGCCAACGAGACACTCTACGCCAAGAGTGGACACCTGGAGCACTACCGGGAGGACATGTTCCCCCCGATGGTCGACGGGGAGACGAGCATACGGCTCAAGCCGATGAACTGCCCGAGCCACATGACGCTCTTCAACACCGAGGCGCACTCGTACCGCGAGCTCCCCATCCGCTACGCCGAGTTCTCCACGCTGTACCGCTACGAGAAGAGCGGGCAGCTCACCGGCTTGACGCGGGTGCGAGCGCTCACGCAGGACGACGCGCACGTCTTCTGCACCGAGGATCAGGTCCAGGAAGAGTTCGCGCGTGCCCTGGAGATTATCCGTGAGGTCCTCGACACCTACGGCTTCGAGGACTACAAGGTTCGCCTCTCCCTGCGCGACCGCGGCTCAGACAAGTACGTTGCGGACGACGAGAAGTGGACCCGCGCCGAGGAGGCTCTGCGACAAGCGCTCGACGCCGCTGGGATCGCCTACGAGCCCGTCGCCGGCGAGGCGGCTTTCTACGGCCCGAAGGCGGACTTTATGGCTAGGGACGTACTGGGGCGGGAGTGGCAGCTTTCGACGATCCAGGTCGACTTCATTCAGCCCGCCCGGCTCGGCTGCGAGTACATCGGCGAGGACGGCGAGGCGCATACGCCGGTCCTGCTCCACCGGGCCGTCACCGGCACTACCGAGCGGTTTATGGCGGTGCTTATAGAGCAGTACGGGGGCGTCTTTCCGCTCTGGCTCTCGCCGGTACAGGCCGTCGTTATCCCGGTCGCCGATCGGCACCTGCCCTACGCTCGCGAGGTCCAGGAGAAGCTTGCGGGCGGCGGCATGAGGGTCGAGGTCGACGGCTCACAGAATAGCATGCAGAAGAAGATCCGGGAGAACGCCCGTCAGAAGGTGCCCTATCTCCTCATCGTCGGAGATACGGAAGCGGGGGAGGGGACCGTGAACGTCCGTAAGAGGGGTGAGAAGACCCAGGAGGCCGTGGAGGTCGGCGTTTTCGTGGAGGAAGCCGGGCGAGAGATTGCATCACGTGGTTCTTATGGACGGGAGTAGTGCGGGCGCGGTATAATAGTTGCAGGTTGGGGACCATGCACGCTTAGGTACTGTATAAGCGTCGGACGAATGGCAACCGGTCCCCCGACTACGAGATTGGAAAGGAGTGGTGTACAGTAGCCGCTGAAGAAGAAGTAAGGATCAACGGGCAAATCAGGGCGCGTTCCGTGCGTTTAATCTCCGAGACTGGCGAGCAGCTCGGGATCCGGCACATAAGGGAGGCCCAGGAGTTCGCCGAGAAGAAGGACCTCGACCTCGTGGAGGTTGCTGCAAACTCGGATCCGCCGGTAGTCAAGATCATGGACTACGGCAAGGACAAGTATCGCAAGGAGCAGGTCCGCAAGGCCGCTCGCAAGAAGCAGGTCAACGTTAACGTCCGGGAGATAAAGCTCCGGCCGAAGATCGGGGACCACGACTTCAACACCAAGCGCGGGCACGTGGAGCGTTTTCTGCGCGGCGGCGACAAGGTGAAGGTCACGATTATGTTCCGTGGTCGTGAGGTGCAGCACCCGGACCTCGGCGAGAAGCTCCTGCGCAGGCTCGCAACGGATCTCGACGAGATCGGGCGTATAGAGAGCCAGCCGAACCTCGACGGGCGCAACATGATTATGGTCGTGTCGCCGAAGAAGGAAGCTGCGCCTAAGCCCGAGGCGAAGGCCGACGGCGGCGAGGGCGAGCTCCAGGAGAGCCAGGAGACGAGCGCCGCGCGGAGCTAACGGCGTCTTCTGGTACAATCTAGCGCTGTTCGGAGGCGAACCGGCTACTCCCGTGCCGTAAGCCTCCTTTCGTCCGTACAAGCAGACAAGAGAAACGTGGAGGGCAAACGTGCCGAAGATGAAGACCCACAAGGGCGCCGCAGGGCGCTTTGAGGTCACGAAAAAAGGGAAGCTCAAGCGTCGCAGGAGTGGTCACAACCACATCCTCGAGAAGAAGAGCTCCAAGCGTAAGCGTCGCCTCAACACCGCGACGATCATTCACTCCAATGATGAGAAGCGTGTTCAGCGCCTTCTGGGGGTGAGATAGATGACGCGTGTCGCGCGCAGTCTTCACGCCCGCAAGAAGCGGAGGAAGGTCCTAGAGCAGGCCAAGGGCTTCCGGGGGACAAAGAACAGCTCGTACAAGCGGGCCAAAGAGCAGGTCTGGAAGGGCGGAGTCTACGCTTATGCGGGGCGCAAGCAGCGCAAGCGCGACTTCCGGGCGCTCTGGATCCAGCGAATAAACGCCGGCGCTAGGGAGCACGGCCTCTCGTACTCGCAGTTTGTACACGGGTTGAAGCTCGCCGAGGTTGACCTCGACCGAAAGATTCTGGCCGACCTCGCCGCAACCGAGCCTGTCGCTTTCGCAGCGGTGGTAGACAAGGCCAAGGGCGCTCTGCAGCAGACCGCAGCATAAGCGAGATCTGAAGGGGTCGCACCGGTGTCTTCCCGGCTCTCGGCCCCTCAACTTATCGTCCTGGCTTTCGCCGGGGTCGTTACGATCGGTATGCTCCTTCTGAAGCTGCCGTTCGCTAGTACCGGGCTATCATGGCTCGACGCATTCTTTTTGTCGGTGAGCGCGGTATGCGTGACAGGGCTCTCTCCGGTTACCATCGCATCAACGCTTACGATCTCCGGCCAGACGATCCTGGTGGTCTTGGTGCAGGTCGGGGGGCTCGGGATTATGACCGCCGCCACCGTCGGCGCGCTTCTGGTGAGAAGTCGGCTCGGCTTCAGGCATCTGTTGACCGTTCGGGAGGAGCTCGGAAGTCCCGATGCGCCCCGCAACGTTCTGCGGCTCATAGGACAGGTCGCGCTCGTAACGATAGCTCTAGAACTCGTCGGCGTTGTTTTCCTTACGATACGGTTCGCCGCCGACGGCATGGGGCTTGTAAGCGCGCTGGGCCATGGGGTCTTTCACGCGATTACTGCGTTCTGCAATGCGGGCTTCAGCAACCTTGAAGAGGGGTTGTATCCCTACGCCGGCGACTGGGCAATGACTTCGATTCTCGTGATCCTGATCGTGGCGGGGGGGCTTGGGTTCCCCGTCCTCATTAACCTGTACGGCTACCCGCGCAGTCGTCATCTCAACCTTCACACCAAGCTTGTCCTGGTGGCCTCGGTGGTGTTGCTGGCTGTCGGGATCGCAAGCTTCGCGGCGCTCGAGTGGACCAACGCCGAGACGCTCGGGGGGGAGACCATCAGCACTAAGCTTGCCGAGTCCGTCTTTCAAGGGGTGACCCCGAGGACGGCCGGGTTCCAGACCGTCGACTATACAGCGCTCCGGGAGCCTACCCTCACCGTGCAGACCGTGCTCATGTTTATAGGTGCCGCCCCGGTCTCTACGGGGGGTGGGATCAAGGTCACTACCGTCGCCCTTATCTTTATGATCCTGGTGGCCCAGGGGCGCGGGGAGCAGGAGGTCTCGGCTTTCGGCCGGCGAATCTCCGGGACGCTGGTCTCTGAGGTGCTCGCGCTCTCGTCTCTGGCCGTACTGATCGTGGCAGGCGCTTCCATGGCCCTGATGATCTCCGACGGCCTCCCTATGCTCCCCGCGTTCTTCGAGGTAACCTCGGCGTTCGGGACCGTTGGGCTCTCGCTCGACGTAACCCCTGAGCTGAGCAGTTTTGGAAAAATCTTGGTCGCGCTGGTGATGTTCGCGGGCCGGGTGGGGACGATCACCCTTATACTGGCTCTCGCCGAGCGTGCGAAGCCCCGGCGTTACACGTACCCGGAGGAGGACATAGCGGTAGGATGAAGCCATGAGCAAGCAGTTTGCCGTCATAGGTATGGGCCGGGTTGGGGCCGCGCTCGTGGAGACCCTGGACTCCCTGGGCCACGACTTCCTCGGTATAGATTGCGACAAGGAACGCATCCAGGACCTCTCCGCCGAGTTGCCCGGCGCGAACCTCATCGCGGCGGATGCAACCGAGGGAACGGTCCTCCGGGACCTCGGGCTGGAGAACTTCGACGGGGCAGCGGTCGTCATCGGGAACAACGATCAGGCCGGTGTGCTGGTGACCTTGATCCTCAAGGACCTGAACGTGCCGCTGGTTATAGCGCGCGCGAGCAGCCGGCTCCACGCTCGGGTCCTTGACAGGGTCGGCGCGGATCATGTGGTCGAGCCGGAGAGGGAGTTCGGTGAGTTCCTCGCACGCCGCATCTCCAGCCCGGGTGTTCTGGACTACCTGGAGCTCGGCCACGACGAGGCGATCATCGAGATGAAGGTTCCCCGAAAGTGGGTCGGCAAGACCCTTGCGGAGTTGCACCTGCCCCGCGAGAAGGGCCTCACGGTGCTGGTGGTCAAGCCGGAGGGGAAGGAGGGCGTCCTGCCGCGCGCTAACGAATCTCTCAACGAGGGCGATGTCCTCCTGGTCGGTGGCCTCAAAAAGGTCATAGACAAGATCGATACCTGACGAGAGTGGCCCCTTCGAACGCCGAGATCAAACGCCTCGCCAAGCTTAAACAGAAGAAACACCGCGAGGCCGAACGCCTCTTCCTCGCCGAGGGCCGGAACCTTGTGCGCGAGTCCTCCAGACTCCCGCTCCGAACTTTCGACGAGCCCGACGCCGTCACCAGGCTCTCCACCCTCACCACCCCGACCGGTCCCGTTGCCCTCTTCCCGTTCCTCGACGTGCGAGCGGAGGAACTGCTTCGAAGCACGGACTTGATCGTCCTCCTCGACGGTGTCCAGGATCCGGGAAACGTCGGCACTACCATCCGGGCCGCCCATGCCTTCGGCGCTGGCGTCGCACTCTCACGCGGCACGGCGGACCTGTACAACCCCAAGACGGTCCGAGCCACGATGGGCTCTCTCTTTCACGCACCGGTGGCTCGAGAGCTCGATGCAACCAGGTTCTTGGACGAGGCTCACGCCGCCGGCTTCGCCTCCGCGGCGGCGATGCCCGTAGGGGGTGAAGCACCCGCCGAACTTCCGGTTGGGAAGCTCGTTCTCGTTGTTGGATCGGAGGGAGCGGGCCTGTCCGAAGAGGTTGTCGGAGCTTGCTTCTTCAGGATCACCATCCCCGTACTCGCGCCCTCCCTGAACGCGGCGGTGGCAGCCTCGATCCTGCTCTACGAGGCCCACAGCCGTATGCTAGGATAGCCGCCAGATGTCTGTGGTTGAGCGCATAGAAGAGTTGAAATTGGAGGCCCTTTCCGCCCTCGCGGAGGCGGGCACCACGAAGGATCTCGAATCCGTACGCGTAAAGTACCTCGGCCGTTCGGCTGACCTTACCGAGATAAAGAAAAGCATCCGAGATCTGCCTCAGGACGAGCGTAAGGCCGTCGGCGGGTCATCGAATAGGGCGACGAAGGAGATCGAAGCCGCCCTTGCGGAGCGCCTCGCGGAGGTTGCGGTTGCCGAGCGGGAGGAGAAGCTCCGGGCCGAGGCGGTGGACGTCACGCTGCCCGGTGCGCCGTATCCGAAGGGCAGCCTTCACCCGTCGCTGCGGGTGATCGACGAGGTGGTCGACTTCTTCGTGGGCCTGGGCTACAGGGTCGCCGAGGGGCCGGAGGTCGAGACGGACTACTACAACTTCACCGCGCTCAACATTCCTCCCGGCCACCCGGCGCGCGGGATGCAGGATACGTTCTTTCTGGACGACGGGCTCGTGCTCAGGACGCATACTTCGCCCGTGCAGGTCAGGACGATGCTCTCGCAGGAGCCGCCGGTCTACATCGTGTGTCCGGGCCGTACCTACCGGCGCGACTCCGATCCAACGCACACGCCTATGTTCAACCAGATTGAGGGCCTCGCGGTAGACAAGGGGCTGACCCTCGGAGACCTCAAGGGGACGCTCGCGGCGATGGCCCGGCACATCTTCGGCGAGGACGTGAAGGTCAGGCTGAGGCCGAGCTACTTCCAATTTGTCGAGCCGGGGGTCGAGCTCGATGTTAGCTGCTTCATCTGCGGCGGGAGCGACCCGAACTGCAAGGTCTGCAAGGGCGCCGGCTGGATCGAGATGCTCGGCGCGGGGATGGTCGACCCGGCAGTACTCTCCGAAGCGGGCTACGACCCGGAGGAGTACACCGGTTTCGCCTTCGGCATGGGACCGGATCGCATGGCGATGGTCCGGTACGGCATCCCGGATCTCCGTCTTTTCTTCGAGGGCGACCTCCGCTTCCTTCAGCAGTTTTAGAGTTCTAGTTTCCAGAGGGAGATCACTTTGCGCGTCCCGCTTTCCTGGCTCCGCGAGTACGTAGACTTTGACCTTTCCACCGGCGAGCTGGCCGACCTGTTCTCGCTGCGCAGCCAGGAGGTGGACGGGATCGAGCGCTTCGGCGTCCTCGAAGGCGAGGTAGTCGTCGGCGAGGTGGCCGAGTTCGGGCCACACCCCAACGCCGACCGGCTCAACGTCGCGAAGGTCGACCTCGGTGGGCAGGTAGTGCAGATCGTGGCCGGTGCTCCGAACCCCTACCCCGGCGCTCGTATCCCCGTCGTCCTGCCGGGGAGCGTCCTCGCCGATGGCCGTAAGCTCAAAAAGGCGAAGCTTCGCGGCATGGAGTCCCACGGGATGATGATGAGCGAGCGGGAGCTCGGCATCTCGGCCGAGCACTCGGGGATTCTCCTCCTCGACGACTCCTACGAGGTCGGGCGCCCGGTCTCTGACTATTTCCCCGTCGGAGAAACCGTCCTGGAGCTCGATATCAACCCGAACCGGCCGGACCTGTGGGGCATGATCGGGGTGGCCCGCGAACTGGCCGCCATCCTGACAACAGAGTTCCGGGTTCGCGAGCCAGGCTTCGAACCTTCCGGAGAGCCGAGTGGCGCCTACACCCTGCGCGTCGAAGCCCCCGATCTCTGTCCCCGCTACGACCTTCGACGCGTCTCCAGCACCCGTCCGGGCGAGAAGGCGCCGCTCGAGATGCGGCGCCGCATCCACGCGGCCGGTATGCGCCCCGTAAACGCCATCGTGGACGCGACAAACTACGTCATGCTAGAAACCGGCCAGCCCATCCACGCCTTCGACGCCGACAAGGTCGAGGGCGGTATCGTGGTTCGCCGCGCCCACTCGGGCGAGAAGATGATCATGCTCGACGGCCACACGCGCTCCCTCGACGAGGGGATGCTCGTGATCGCCGACGAGGAACGCGGCCTCGTCGTGGCAGGTGTCATGGGGGCCGAGACCGCCGAGGTCGGCGACGAAACCACCGACGTCCTCGTCGAGGTCGCGACCTTTGTGGGACGCAACATCATGGAGACATCGCAGCGCCTCACCCTGCGCACCGATGCCTCCGGCCGCTTCGAGCGCGGCCTCGACCCCAACATGGTCGACTACGCGATGAACCGAGTGACGGATCTCATCGCGAAGACCACCGGCGGAGAAACCGCCCCCGACACCCTCAGCCACTACCCGCAGCCCGTCGAGCCCTGGGGGGTGCCGCTGCGCCTCGCACGCGCCGAGCTCCTGCTCGGGATGCCGGTGGGGGAGAGCGCCGCCACCGAGCGTCTCGAAGGCCTGGGCTGCGAGGTGGAGCCCGGGGACGACCGGCTCTCCGTCACCGTTCCGACCTTCCGGCGCGATCTGACGCGTGAGGCAGATCTGATCGAGGAGGTCGGCCGGCTCATAGGCTTGGAGAACGTCCCCGAAAGCCTGCCGAGGGCCCCGCAGGTTGGTGGCCTTACCCCGGAGCAGCGCAGGCTCCGCATCCTGCGACGCCTCCTCGCCGATCTCGGGCTACACGAAGCCGTCACCTACCCCTTCGGCCCCGACCGTTGGACGCGGGACCTCGGGCTCGCCGAAGACGGGGAGGCGCCCCTCAAGCTTCAGAATCCGTTGAGCGCCGAGGCGAGCAACCTGCGTCGCTCCTTGTTGCCGGGCCTCCTCGACGCCGCCGCTCGCAACCGTTCCTTCGGCGCCCGCGGTGGCGGCTTGTTCGAGGTCGGGCACGTCTTCGAGACGACGGGTCAGCAGCCCGAGGGGATGCGCGAGTACGCTCTCCGCTACCGCATGAGCGGTCAGGTCGGCCTCGACGCCGAGGTACGACCGGAGCTCCTCATGGGCGTAGGCGAAACCAATAAGGTTGCGGGTCTGCTGGCCGGGACCGTCCGTGCCGCGGGCTGGAACGTACCGTCGAAGCCGGCGGGCTTCTTCGAGGCGAAAGGTATCGCCGAGAGGCTCGTCCCCGGTGCCACTTTCGAGCCCCGTACGGAGCCTTTCCTACACCCGAGTCGGGCCGCTGTGGTGCTCGTGAACGGCGAGGAAGCCGGCTGGGTCGGGGAAGTACATCCGGAGACCGCCGAGAACTTCGAGCTGGAAGGATGGCCCGTTGCCGCCTTCGAGCTGGACCTTGCGTTCGCCAATCCGGACCCCGAGCCCCACTTCCGACCTTTCGTAAATGTGCCGGCCGTTTCGATGGACCTCGCCGTTGTCGTCGATGAGGATGTACGGGTTGGGGAGATGCTCCGCGAGATCTCCTCGCTGGCGAGCCCGCTTCTCGTCGAGACGCGCGTCTTCGATGTCTACGAGGGCTCGCAGGTTTCCGAGGGCAAGAAGAGCGTAGCCTTGAACTTCACCTTCCAGGCCGAGGAGACGCTGACCGACGAGGCGGTCAAGAGCGAGCTCGATAGCATCTCCACCCGCCTGCGCGATGCCTTCGGCGCCGAGGTACGCAGCTAGGAGCGGTCGCCCCCACGCCACTCGTCTGCGAGAACGCTCATG
>JADDPY010000041.1 GCA_016781635.1 Rubrobacter sp. | reverse complement strand
GAGCAAGGCTTCGTCTCGCTCGTGTCTCGCCCCGGGTGTCCGGAGAGCTTGCAGGTGGGTGACCCAATCGTCCTCCCGCCACCGATGGACGCCCATCGGCGTGATCCAGCAGCGCAACCTCACCGTCAAGGGCGGCAACTGCAACCACCGCAAAATGTGGAGGGGCCGGAGAAAATGTTCGTCCCCGATACTGGCCGCCCGAAAGAAGGCCCTAGACGCCTTCCGTCCGAAAAGACTCCAGAAACTCATCACAACTCGACCACACGACATCCAACGGCCCGCTACTGTTGACCCCCACCGGCACCGGGTCCAGCGCCACTTTCCCCACGCCCGCGTAGGGACCGCGCAGGAGCCGCGCGAGCTCCTCGACCGTGGCCTCCCTGATCCCCCACTCTCCCTCCCTGCCCAGGAGCCTCAGGTACATGCTGCCCTCCTCCCGGAAGCCGAAGACCGGCAAAGCCTCGCCACCGCTCCCGTCGGAGAGAGTCATCAAGTCGCTCTCCCCATCCCGCGAGAGCACCCACAGGTTTCGTTTCTCTCTACCCCTCACCCTCGCCCGCTTTCTCCAAATAACGCGGGGGATACGAGCGGACCGGCGACCGCAAGGCCAAGCTCCGTTCTATCCGTGGGCTTACGACCACGGATCGTACGCCGTTCGCGCGTGCCTTCACCGACAAGTCCTCCTAACAACGGCGGTCGCCAGCTTACTCCCTTCCCGAACAACCGAGATCCGCTCTTTTTGCCTATTTGCAGAGTTGCCCCCTGCGCCACGGCTGCAAAAGTTTACCAAAGTACACCAAAGTGCAACAGGTATGTTTGGCGAATCTAAAGTAGGTCAATGAACCGTGGGGTGTAAGGTGGGTACACAAGCCCACGGACGTGACGAAAACGAGGGACGTGGTAGAGGTGTGCCCTGACGGGAACAAGGACCTTATGGGCGTCGAGGAAGTCGCCGGATATCTGGGGGTGGGCCGGGTCACGGTCTACCGCTGGTGCCGCGAGGGGCGTCTGCCCTGCCTGAAGGTCGGCAAGTCATGGCGCGTCCGGCGGGGGGCGTTGGCGGCCTTCCTCAAGCGGGGAGAGCGGCCGTCCACCCTCGTCGGGCAGCTCGGGGGCTTTCTGGAGGTGCCGGACAACGTGTTGGGCGTAGCCCGGAACCGGGCGCTCCTGCACAGCCTCGACGCGGCGTTCTTTCGCGTGGGAGAGGCGCGCGGGGGGCTGATGCTCAAGTTCAGCGGCGGGGAGACGGAGAGCTCCGAGTCGGAGCTCCGAGAGGTGCTGGAGGAGAACGGGCTCGAGGTCCGTCGCCTCGAGGGCGAAGGGCGCTTCCGGTTCGTTTCGGAGCGTGATCCCCTGGGTGGTCGCCCGGAGGCGCTGCGGCGGCTCATGAGGGAGGAGATGGACTCGGGGCGCACACTCTGGGCCTCGTTCGACTGGACGGAGGCGATCGACCTCGAAACCGCGCTCGGGCAGCAGGAAGCATTAGCGAACCTCGTCGATGCGTCGCAACTCGTGGTCAAGACGGCGGTGCTGGAGGAGGTCTCCGAGGAGTGGCCCGTGGAGGAGCAGCGGCGGGCGTGGACCGCGCGCGCCGGTACGGTCTGGCTCTCGGAGCGGGGCCTCGCCCTCAGCCGCTTCGTACCCCTGTCCCCGGGCTGATCCCCCACCCGCAGAGCTTTTCCGGTCCCTTTCGGGGGTACACTGGGGCCATGAACACCGACCGGATGCACTACCACGAGAACATCCTCGAAGCCATCGGGCACACGCCGCTCGTGCGCCTCGGGCGCGTCGAGAGGGACGAGGGCCTCGGTTCCCTGCTGCTCACAAAGGTCGAGTACCTCAACCCCGGCGGCTCCGTCAAGGACCGTCCGGCCCTCAAGATGATCGAGGTAGCCGAAGAGGCGGGACTCCTGAGGCCGGGCGGCACCATCGTCGAGCCGACGAGCGGGAACACCGGGGTCGGCCTCGCCCTCGCGGCGGCGGTCAAGGGCTACGGGTGCGTCTGCGTCATGCCGGA
>JADDPY010000652.1 GCA_016781635.1 Rubrobacter sp. | reverse complement strand
TGGAACGCCGGTTGAACCGCAGGACGGCTTGAAGGACCCGGGTCACGGACAAGAGAAGGGCGGCGCGCCCGGCCCGAAGGCCTCGCTACGCCGCCCCGTGAGGTGCCCCCCTAGCTCCCGGAGGGCTTGTTGCCGAAGAGCTTGCTCCGGGCATCTTCGTCGAGGTCGTTCAGGGAGTACCTGAGCTCCTCACCGACCTTGATGCCGCGCTGGACCGCCGGGCGCGAGCTTACGGCGTCAAACCAGCGCTTGAGGTTCGGGAAGTCGTTCAGATCCTGGCCCTGGTTCTCGTGAGGGACGACCCATCCGTAGACGGCGATGTCTACGATCGTGTACTCGTCGCCGGCGAAGTACTCGGACCCTTCGAGGTGGCGGTCCATCACGCCGTAGAGGCGGGCGGCCTCGTTCGTGTAGCGGTCGACGGCGTAGGGGATCGTCTCGGGGGCGTACTGGCGGAAGTGGTGGGCCTGGCCGAGCATCGGGCCGACCCCGCCCATCTGGAACATGAGCCACTGCATCGCCTCGAACCTCGCGCGTGGCTCCGTGGGGAAGAGCTTGCCGGTCTTCTCGGCGAGGTACAGCAGGATCGCTCCGGACTCGAAGAGGCTTATGGGCTGCCCGTCCGGCCCCTCCGGGTCGACGATAGCCGGCATCTTGTTGTTCGGGCTGATCTCCAGAAACTTCGGCTCGAACTGGTCGCCCGTCCCGATGTTCACCGGAACGACGTTGTACGGTAGTCCCAGCTCCTCCAGCGCGATGCTGACCTTCCAGCCGTTAGGGGTGGGCCAGTAGTAGAGATCTATCGTCTCAGGCATTCATTCTCCAAACGTATACGTACCCGTCGCGCCACATTGTATCGGGCCGCGTCCCGCCGACCGATCGCGATGAGGCTACGCGGCTGTTCGAAGGGCACCCCGGCTTCGAGAAGCTCCGCAAGGCCTACTCCGGGGCTTTCGTGCCGGAGGGCAGGACGGCGAGCGTACAAAAAGCGCTAAGGTCCGGGCTCAAGCGGGTCGAATACACCGCGGAGATCCATCCTCTGCTAACGCGAGGCAAAGAAAACCGGGGCGATCAGGCCCCGGCGTTGACTCCAAAAATTATTACAAAGACGACCTTAGAGCAAGAACTCTGCGCTCGAACGTCGGCCGGAGACCCCTGCGGACGAGGATGGTGACTCTTCGGGCTCCCCGAAATCGCGCATCACGTAATCGGGTACGTAGTACCCCTCGTCGGTATCCGGGGTGTTCCTCCTGGATAGCCCGGCTGGCTCGGGGGCGGCGTCTTTCCTCTCCGACATAGGTCGTGCTCCTTCCTCTCGGAAACAACTGCGGCACAGCATATACCCACTTTGAGCTATCGTGCATCGGCCAGTTAGCCTAATTCATAACGAAGGAAGCACGAATTCGGACCAAGCGACCCCGGAGGTTTCCCGTGTTACACGCCAAGCTCACCGTAAGCCACGCTGCGGGGGTCCGAAAAGATCCGCTTTGCCAGCGTTCGTCGCCGCGCTCACCCCCGACGCACTATCGAAATAATCGCACGCTTCTAGCCATCATCACGGTTGGAGAGAAAACGCAGACACCGAAGACCCGGTAGGGAGGAGCATGCTCTCTATGGCCGTCTTCCGGAGACCACGACGGCCTCGTAGCGGAGGAGCAAGCTAGAGCTCTCTGCTAAGCCGGAGGGTGGTTAGCGGCTGCGGTAATCCTTGTTCTCGTGGACCCTGCCGCCGACGAGCGTGAGGGGGTGGCGTTCGAGGATTGCGAGGGAGTCTTCGGGGTCGAGGTCGCCGAGGCGATACTGGCAGATGGCGAGGAGCGGCACACCGGGGACGTTCACCAACTCGTCTGCCTTGGCTTCGAACTCCATCGCCCTCTCGCCACCGGGGACGTCGCGGGTGAGCCACGGGATGTCGGCGGAGAGCCTGAGGCCGTTGTACCCGGCTTCTACGGTTGCCAGAAAAAGACCCTTTATGGCATTCAGGAGGT
>JADDPY010000468.1 GCA_016781635.1 Rubrobacter sp. | reverse complement strand
GACCACGAAGAGCCCGACGCCGCGCCCGTTCGATGCGCGCTTCAGGGAGAGGACGAACTCCAAAGAGCGCAGCCTCTCGGGGGCGACGAGCAGTATCTTGATCCCCCCCGAGAGCACCCCGGCTTCGATCCTTCGCTCCTCGGCCGCCCCGATGCCCGAGTAGAGCGCCGCCACAGGCGCGTTCTCGGCCACCAGGCCCCGATCCTCGTAGCGACGCCTCAAGGAGAGCTCCTGGTCGGCCATGAGGCTCACCAGCGGCGAGACGACGAGCGTGAGTCCCCCTTCGCCCATCAGGGCGGGCACCTGGTAGCACAAAGACTTCCCGCCCGAGGTGGGCATGACCGCCAGGGTGTCGCTTCCTCTGAGGACGCTGGCGACCACCTCCTCCTGGCCCGTCCTGAAGTCCTCGAAGCCGAAAACCGATCGGAGGACGCCTCGTGCGGCGTCTTCCGGCGTGGCGCACTGCGTCCGCTCCGCGTCGTGGATCGCGTTCGCGCTCAAAGCATCCCCCTCCTCGGGTCCCGCCGGCCAAGGCGTCGGGCGCCGGAATCTTCGCCGCCCGACAACGAAAACGGCCGGGTGCTCCCGGCCCTTACGGTTCTGGTTTTGGATGCGTATCTCCTTCGGCCTACATCCTCCGCCTCCTCCCACTAACGACCGTCCCCCGTTTCGGGGCGACCTCCTTCGACCGGAGGGAGGAGGTCGCCCTCGAAGCTTGCGGGTCCTCCTAGCCCTCGGGGAGAAAGCGGGCATTGGTTCCTCCTTCGCGGAGGCAGTCCCAGCCGCGCGCCACTCAGGTTAACTACAATGCTTAGTCTCGGGCAAAAAAAGGGAGGCGGCGTACCTCTAGGCGGTCTCTTCGAGGTCCTCGGGATCGGAGACCCCGTCCAGGATGGCCTCGCGGATCTCGTGGGTGGAGTAGACGCCGCCCGTGGGCAGGTCTCTGGCGAGGCCCTTCGCCTCTTCTGTGGCTTCTTTCAAGGTGTCGTGGTCGCCTTCGTAGCCGACCTCCACTACCCAGTCTGCGGTGTCGTCGCCGCGCCCGGGCAGGAAGTCGCCCGTGCTCCCGTCCAGGGCTTCCTCGTCGGGCACGACCCTGAAGAAGACGACCTTGTACCAGCGCCCTTTAGGGCCGGACTCGCGCTGGATGGCGAGGCCCACGCCCTCCTCGGTGGCTCCGCCGGCGGCGTTGGGTGCGTCGAAGACGGGCACGCACTGCATCCACAGCCCCCTCCCCGAGAGAGCGCGGTCGATGCGCCTGATGAGCGCGTTCCAGTCCACGCGGAACATTATAGGACCTCCGGGGATCCGGAACTTTCGGCTAAAGCATGCAACGTCGTGAGTATCATTTGTGTCTTTCTCCGGACAAAAAAGGGGGGAATGATTGTTCTCCCCCTTCGTCGTGCGGCTACGCCAGCTCGTTGTCCACGAGGCTGTTGAACCTCCTGGTTGCCTGGTTGAACTGCGAGGGCCCGTAGGTGGCGATCCTCGCCACGGCCGGGAGCCTCGATTGGCGGTTGCGGTAGACGACCGCGGGCTGGGCGGCGCGGTTCTCGTAGCCGCCGGCCTCGAGCTCGACGAGGGCGACCACGAACGGGCCGGTCGGCTCGGCCCTCTTGAGGGTCTCGCCTTCCTCGAGCATCTCCTTTCGGGCGAAATCCTCGGCGTCGCGTCGGTTCATGTCCTCTCCTTTCGGTGGGGTTTGCGCGTGGATAGGGGGAGGGGCTAAGTCCTCCCCCGGGAAGTGCGCTTCTCTTCTGTGGTTTTTGTTTAGGAGACGGTCATCGCGGCCCGCGCCGTCTTCCTTCGTGCCCTGGGCGCGGTCCAGGAGGCGCCCAAAGAGCCGGGGCGGCGTTCCAGGACGTGCCCGTCCTCGCCGTAGACGACGAGGGCGACCCCGGCCTCGCGGGCGATCTCGACCATGTGGTCGGTGCCGCGCGACTCTCCCGGCTCCGCCACGCGGAAGGCGTGGAC
>JADDPY010000254.1 GCA_016781635.1 Rubrobacter sp. | reverse complement strand
CCTCGCGCGACGGTCGGTCGCCCTGCGACGGTTCCTGGCCTCGTTGGCCACGATAGCGAGCAGCCATGGCCTGAAAGGGGCCCCCGGGCGAAAGCGCCCGAGGGCGCGGTACGCCTTCACGAACGCCTCCTGGGCCGCGTCCTCGGCCTCCGCCGCGTCGCCCGTGACCAGGTAGGCGGCCCGGAAGGCGACCGCCTGGTGCGTCCTGACCAGCCGCTCGTAGGCGGCGGTGTCTCCCTCCCTCGCCCGCTCGGCGAGCTTCGTGTCCTCCAAGGCGGCGGCCGGCCCTCCCTCGACGGAGTTCTCTACCGCTTTTACACCACCACCGCCGCAAAGGTTCCCCTAGCCTCGACCGGGGACCGAGGGGTTTGGGGTGTTATACGGTCAGGGGCTAGATACCAGCCGCCGGCGGCCGTCAGGTGGGTGCAGTCGGGCCTACCCGCGGACGGAGCGGGCCCGCTTGTAGACGCGGACGTTCCCGTCTCCCTGCACCCCGGTGTCCGATCGCCGGCCTTCTTCCGTGGGTTGCGTCCCGCCGGTGCCGGTGAGGTCTGTGCCCGACCCCGAGCGGCTCGTGTCCTCGAGCGGTATGTCGAGGTTGGTTCCGCCGGTTCCGGAAGAGGAGGAGGAGGTGGTGGTGGTCGTCTCCGGCGTGAACTCCGGGGCCTCCGCGCGTTCCCCGTACTGGGTGTCCACCGAGCGCCGCAGCTCCTCGTCCGGGTAGGGGTCCGAGGCGTAGTAGCCGCCGTAGGTGGTCCTCTGCTGGCCCGGAGGCTGCAGCCCGAAGTAGCCGTAGACCCCTTGCTCGTACTCGGGGGTAATGTCGCTGTCGTCGTTAAAGGTCGGGGCGTGCTTGATCGTCTCCTCATCCGCCGCGACCTCGACGAGCTTGCGCCGGTCGTTCACCCTGACGAGCTCTATCGGGATGAGGGTGGACTTGGTGCCGAGGAGGCCCATCTTCACCCCTATGTACTCCGGCTGGTCGTTCTCGTCGACGAACAGGTCGTCCACCTTGCCGACCTTCTCGTAGTGCTGGTCGTAGACCGTGTAATCCTTGTAAGTCTCTCCCGGCCCCTGGCTCATCTCGACCTCCCGCTCGTCGCTCCGTTCGGATCGTGCTTACCCCTGCCCCTGCGGCCCAAAACGCGCGGTTTCTAGAGCGAGGCCGCGTCTTTTAGGATGTCGTCGGCGTGCGTCTCGGGCGAGACCTCGGGATAGACCCTGGCGATGGTGCCCCTCGGGTCGAGCAGGAAGGTGACGCGGTTCGCCTTCTCCCCTCCCTCGCGCAGCACCCCGAGCGCCTCGGCCGCCCGGCCCCCCTCGTCGGTGAGGAGCGGGAAGTTGAGGTCGTACTTCTCGCGGAACCTACGGTGCGACTTGGGGGAGTCGAGCGAGACGCCGTAGACCTCTATGCCGGCCTGCCTGTAGTCGACCATCCGGTCCCTGAAGGCGCACGCCTCCTTGGTGCAGCCGGGGGTGTCGTCCTTCGGGTAGAAGTACAGGACGGTCTTGCCGCCGGTGAGGTCTTCGGTGCCGAGACGCTCACCGCTCTCTGTCGTGAAACTTAAGTCGGGGAGGGGCTGGCCCTGCTGCGGTAGGTTCGCCATCTAGACTCCTGTGTAGTTGGGGTGTACGCCGTCCGAGAGTCTACGCTGTTTACGGGGAGAGCGTACGGGCGCCCGGAGAGTCGCCGTCGCGTCACGCTCGGGCGCGGGGGTCAGGACGCCCTCGCGCCGGCTACTCCGGGGACGAGGCGCGCCGGTATTCGGGGTAGTACTTGTCGAGGAGGGGGGCGGTTATGTTCCCGACCGCCTCCACCTGCTCGGGGGTCAGGTCCTCCGTCCAGCCGCCGGGGCTGCCCTTACGGTAGAACTTGCCCGAACCCTTCTTTCGGAGATGTTCTCCCAGGCGTGCTTTCTCACCACGTTAGAGAAAGCGCCCTCTCCTGTAAAGCGCTTCCTCTGCGACTAGGGCTTGCCGGCGTAGCGGGCCACGATCTCCAGCGCGTCGAGCTCCGGATCGAGCTGGCGGGTGATG
>JADDPY010000214.1 GCA_016781635.1 Rubrobacter sp. | reverse complement strand
TCCCTCGTCGGAGGGCCCGGCCTCCACCAGGCACACGCTCGCCTCCGGCTCCTCGGCGAGGCGGGCGGCCACGACCACGCCCGCCGTGCCGCCCCCAAGGACGAGGTAGTCGTAAACCTTCCTCTCGCTCATATCGCGTTCGCCGCATTCTTCTGAGGGTCCGAGCCCGACTGCTCTTCGAGAACGGTCCGCCTGGGCTGCAGGTACTGCTCGGGGGCCCCCTGCTCCTCCAGGAAAGAGATCGTCTCCTCCATAAGAGCTATGCCTTCCCCGGAACGCGCCTCCCACACGTTCGTCTGCTCGTGGGGATCATCTCCCAGATCGTAGAGTTCCGGTGCATCCCCCGGGCCTCCCAGGATCAGCGACCTCTCCGGCGTGGTGACGGTGATCGGCATGTAGCTCGCCACGCGCCGCGGCCTGGAGTCCACGGCGGTGGTGATCTCACCCTCCGCGAAGTAGAGCGGCCAGGAGCTTACGACGAACCGCCGGTGCTCGTCTTTGTCTCCCGCGAGGACCTTGCGGAACGATTCTCCTTGCATGGCCTCGGAGGGAACGTCGATGCCCGTTAGCTCGAGGATCGTCGGCGCCAGGTCCGGCGCCGTCGTGAGCGCCGCCCGGCGACCCGGCTCCAGGCCGGGGGCGGAGACGATGAGCGGGATCCTGGTGAGCTCCTGATACAAGGGAGACCAGTCGACGGTCAACAGCCACGATTCGGACAGCCAGGCGGGCATCACCGCGCTAGAATTGGCGGTCGCCAACTGATCGTTGATCCACTCGGCTTTGCCGAAGTAGCCATGCTCGCCGAAGTAGAACCCGTGGTCCGAGAGGAAGAAGATCAACGTGTTCTCTCTCAAGCCCAGCACGTCGAGCTTCGACAGCAGCCGGCCGATCCAGTGGTCGACCATGGTGACCTCGCCGCAGTACGTCGCGTGAGCCAGCTCGACGTCGTCCCAGGAGAGCCCGGCTTCCTGCCATCTCCCGTAGGTTGGGTAGATTTGTCGCCCGCTGTACCCGGGCCTGTACATCTTCGTATAGTATGAGGGAGCGTCCCAGGGCTCGTGCGGATCCCAGGTGTCCACGTACAGAAAGAAGTTGTCTTCGTAGTGCCTCTCGAGCCACTCCTCGGCGGCGGTCATGGTACGGGCCACGAGCCGGTCGGACTCGAATTTCCACGTCGACCGGTAATCTGAACGCTCGTGCGGTCTGGTGTCGTCTCCCTGCCCCCGGATCCAGATGAAGTCGTCGAAGCCCCGGTCGTAACCGAACCGATTGCGTATGAAGTAAGGCGTGTCTACGACGCCCATCGTCAGGTAGCCCGCTTTGGACAGTAGTCCCGGAAGCGTATAGAGGCTCGCCCACAGGGGCTCCCAGCCCATGAACGTGTAGGAGAAGTTGCCCGTCAGCATGTCCGCCCGGGCCGGCATGGTGGGGAAAGACGAGACCATGTGCCGGTCGAACGTGACCGACGAACGCGCGAACGCGTCGAGGTTCGGCGTACGAATATGGGTGTTCCCGTACGCTCCCAGATGGTCGCGACGGAAGGTGTCCGAGACTATGACCACGACGTTGGGTCGGGTCGACATAATGTACCTCCTGCATAAAGGGATGGCTTGAGCAGTTACCTGTGCAGGAGGGGCGGTGCGCGTCGGCCGGCCAGGTATTGATTGCCTTCCAGCTGACCCTTACTGGCGAAAGCCCCGTGAGACCACCAATTCAACCGATTTCGGGACTCGAAGTCGTCCGCTTTACCGATAAGGTGGGAGACGAGCCGCGAAGACCCAGGAAGGCCACGAAGCATTACCTTCCGGCTACCGAAAAAGCCGAAGGACCCGCAACGCCGATGACGCAATACGCTCGAAAGACCCGAAGTCAGTAAGGCTGTGTCTCCGACCCTCGTGTTGCGTATAGTGATCACGGTTATCATATAAGGAACTTCTACCAGTTTGTGGTAATTATGTCAAGAGTCGGGTGGGGATCGGCTCGGGTCGGCG
>JADDPY010000550.1 GCA_016781635.1 Rubrobacter sp. | reverse complement strand
GTAGCAGCTCCACGGCGCCAGCCCTCCCTTGGTCGTCGCTAGCAGGACGTGCGACCTGTAGCATGTATTTCGATAATTACGGAAGGAGGGTTTTGCATACGGAGGAGTACTTGCCCGAGCCTGGAGTGTCTGGAATCGGATCGGTCGCGGCGTTGTGGCGCTACCCGGTGAAGAGCCTGCTGGGAGAGGAGTTGGAAGAGGGCGAGTTCTCGGGGACAGGTATTTACGGGGATCGAGCCTACGCCGTCGCGGACGGGGAGAGCGGGCAGATCCGCAATGCCAAGAGGGCCGGCTGGCACGACCTCTTCTCCTTTGCGGCGAGGTTGGAGGGTGGTGCAACGGGCAGCGAGGCCCCGTCGTTGCGGGTCTCGACGCCGGATGGGCATATCGTCGCCGGAGAAGGACCGGACCGCGACCGCCTGCTCTCGGAGGCCTTCGGCCGCGCGGTGACCCTCGAAGAGGCCGGAGGCGACCCCTTCTTCGACCTGGGCGCCGTTCACCTGCTCACGACCGCCTCCCTCGAAAGGCTTCGAGAGCTCTACGGTGAGGGAGATTTCGATGCTCGCCGGTTCCGCCCCAACGTCGTCGTGGAGCTCGACTCCGGCGAGAATGGATTCGTCGAGGACGGCTGGGTCGGCCGTACCTTGAGCCTCGGGGAGGTCGTTCTGGAGGTCACCGAACCCGTGGCCCGGTGCGTGATGACGACGCTGGCCCAGGGAGATCTGCCGAAGGACCCGAAGATAATGAGCACGACTTACAAGTACAACGACAACCGGGTGGGCGTCTATGCCCGCGTCATCAGGGGCGGGCGCGTCCGGCGCGGCGACCGGGTGGAGTTGACCTAGGAGGCCTCTCGCTTACGGATCGGCGGCTCGACGAGAGAGGTCTGGAGGGCAACCTTGCCGGAGCGGAGGCGGACCCAGAGTACGATGAGAAGGCTCCCCACGACCGTAGCGGCTATGTCTACGAGACCGGCCTCGGGGCCGAATGCGCCGCCGGTGAGGAAGGTCGGGCCGCCCTGGTTTATCTCGATCAAGCTGGCGCCTACGTCATCCATGCCGCTCACCGGGAAGCCGAAGACGTTGCCCTGGAAGAAGTTCCAGGTGATGTGCAGGCCGATGGAGATGGCGAGCCTCCCGGTCAGGACGTAGCCGACGCCCAGGAGGAGCCCGGCGAAAGCTATGTTGACCGTGCTCACGAGCGTGCTTCCGGGGTTCGCCAGATGGGCGACGCCGAAGACGGAGGAGGAGAGTACCCATGCCAGGAGGATCGCACCCCGGGCGCCGATGCTCGGGTAGTTCAGCCCCTCGGCCATGTTCTTGAGCTGGTAGCCCCGGGAGACGAGCTCCTCGCCGAAGCCGACGCACAGGAACAATACCAGGGGCGCGAGGATCGCCGGCAGAAAGGGCGAGGTTCCGTCCGCGGTCGCCATCGTATCGGTGATGCGGACCCAGCCGGCCGCCAGTTCCACGAGGAAGATGCCCGTCATCAGTAGCATGCCCAGGAGAAGGCCGAACCCGAAGTCGAGCCACCAGTCACGGTTCAGCTTCAGGCCGAAGCCCGAGAAGGGACGCCGGTCGAAGAAACGGCCGGCGAACCACACGCTCGCAAGCGCCGCCACGAGGCTCGAAAGGCCGCTCAGGATCAGTGCTGTCGGCGAGGAGCCTAGCCCCACACCCTCGCCTTCCAGCACCGGCACGTTCCCGGAGAGCAGCGCGAGAACCAGCAACGCAAAGACGCCAAAGGTCACCTGAACGGCGAAGTACAGGGCGGCCTGGAAGAGCAGACGCCACAAGGCTCGCAGCCTACCCTCATGCTCGTTGGAAAAAAAGCCCAACCCGGTCCCTATCCTCTCCGTTTGGCGGCAGTTTCTAGCTTCCGAATCATGCGCAGATGGCGGGGGTGCTCATCGCGTCCTTCAGTAGTCGCAGCGGGCGACGGATTCCCTGATCTGGCGGCGAGCACC
>JADDPY010000109.1 GCA_016781635.1 Rubrobacter sp. | reverse complement strand
GACAATGCTACCAGAGTCTTGTTGGCTGGCGATAGCTTGTTGTGCCTTGTATAATGGGATCTATGAAGCACGACCAAACCAAGACACCACTCATTACCGTTTCTCCTGATGTCCTAAGTGGGACGCCTGTGTTTGCTGGAACACGGGTGCCGGTTCAAACGCTCATCGACTATCTTGAAGGTGGCGAGTCGATCGATGACTTCCTCCTAGGCTTTCCTTCCGTAACGCGCGAACAGGTCATTGCGTTCCTGGAAGAAGCCAAAGAACGTATGTTCGCTGCGGCCGCTTAAGATGAAGCTTCTGCTAGATGAGTGTGTTGACCAGCGGTTACGAGCCGACTTGCATGAACACGAGGTAAAGACGGTCGCCGACATGGGCTGGTCGAACTTCAAGGACGGTGAGCTCTTGCATGCCGCACAGCACCAGTTTGACACCCTGATTACGGTTGACCGTAACCTACCATACCAACAACATCTCCCCAAGTTCAACATTGCCGTTGTCATCCTTCGTGCTCGCACCAACCGCCTGACCGATCTACGACCACTTGTGCCGCTCTTGCTGGCTGCGCTGCCGACTGCTCCCGCAGGTGAAGCGACCGTTATAAGCTCCTAAAGTTGTGCCCAGTGCACGTTGAAGCCAGGGCTTACGCGTCACTTTTGGTACGCTTTACGCATGGAAACACGTGATGTTAAAGCCCTATCTAGAGGCGACCGGCTGCCCATTATGGAACATTTTTCAGCCATCGGTGATCCCCGCCGTGACCATGGTAAGCGGCACCTGTTGGAAGACATTTTGGTCTTGACCATCTGCGCGGTGATTTGTGGCGCCGACTCCTTTGTCGCGCTGGAAGCGTTCGGCCACGCCAAGCACGAGTGGGTGCGCCGTTTTCTCGCTTTACCCAATGGCATTCCCTCGCATGACACGATCCGGGCGGTCGTGGGCCGGCTCAATCCCCGCCAGTTTGAGCAGTGTTTTCTGGATTGGGTGAATGCCGTCTTTGTGCGCACGGCGGGGACGGTGGTGGCGATTGACGGCAAACTGCTGCGGCGTAGCTACGACCGGACATCCAAGCAGGCCGCGCTCCAAATGGTGTCGGCCTGGGCCACCAGCAATCGGCTCGTGCTCGGACAGGTCGCCGTGGATGCGCAGGCCAACGAAATCACAGCGATTCCGCACCTGCTTGAAGTCTTGGATCTGAACAGCTGTATCGTGACGATTGACGCCATCGGCTGGCAACAGGACATTGCAGCCCAGATTATTGACCAGGGCGGCGACTACGTGCTGACCGGGTACCCCGGAGGGGTGAAGCGAATCAAGGCAGTTTGTTCACGGAAGTGCACCAGTGTTTTGCTGACATTGAGGCTGACGGCATGCGGTTCTATGAGACCGAGGAGCACGGGCACGGCCGCGAGGAAACGCGCTGGTACTGGATGACGGACACGCTGCCGTGGCCGCTCCGCCGCCTGCAATGGAAAGGGCTGCGGAGTATGGGGGTCGTTGAAGCCTCGCGCACGGTGGGCGAGACATACAGCGTCGAACGCCGCTCCTCCATCAGTAGTTTGCCCGCGGATGCGGAACGCCTCGCCGAAGCGGTCCGTGGCCACTGGGGGATTGAAAACAGTGTGCACTGGGTGCTGGATGTCGCGTTTCGCGAAGACGAAAGCCGCATTCGCACCGGCCATGCGACAGAGAATATGGCCGTGGTCCGCCGGATCGCGTTGAACCTCCTCAAGCAGGATACGCGTGTCAAGCTGGGAGTTGCGAATAAACGATTGAAAGCCGCCTGGGACCAGAACTATCTCCTCAAAATCCTTTTACAGGAGTGACGCGTAGGCCCTGACGTTGAAGCCAGCCAACGCCCGAGGTGAGCTGCCGCCGATGATGCGAGCACGAGCAAGAATCCCAGACGGAGCATGAAAAAAGCCCGCGTTCCACCACGCGGTACGCGATCAGCTCCAGCGACTTGTTCGCCCGCAGGCGACACGGGTAAAAGGCTAGGTAGTTGACGGATGCCAGGGACTATGGCACGCTAGGG
>JADDPY010000252.1 GCA_016781635.1 Rubrobacter sp. | reverse complement strand
GGTGCATGCGGGGTCACCGTACCATTCAGGGTTATTCTCACGCTAAGGGGGCTGCTCGAGCGCTCATTTCGAGCCGTGAGGCTTTCTCGTACGAGTTTTCGGGCCTCATTTGCGTCGATCTGGACCAGATTCAGGGCATCTCGCCCTCATCTCGTACCAGAAGCATGATTCCGCTACCACTTTTCTGTTACGAGGCGATGGACACACCCTTGTGGAAGTGCTTGCAGCTCCCCAACGGGCCCCGAATAGCTCGTTATAGGCCCTCTCGACCACATCCGAACGGTTCCTTATCGTGAGTTATTCCCGTTTCGGTACGGTGACCCCGACACCCGTGATCACTTGCCGATGCAGCCGGGCAAGCCCCAGAGACAGGACTACGAGTACGAGCGGGGCGGGGTGGTGAACCTGTTCTTGTTCTCGGAGCCACTTATGGGCAGGCGCTGGGTGGACGTCACCGAGCATCGCACGAAGGTGGACTGGGCGTATCAGATCAAGGAACTGGTGGACGAGCGTTATCCCGAGGCTGAGCGGATAGTGCTGGTGATGGATAACCTCAACACTCACAGCCCAGCTTCGCTCTATGAGGCTTTCCCGCCAGCAGAAGCTAAGCGGCTAGCGGACAAGCTGGAGATCCACTACACACCCAAGCACGGCAGTTGGCTGAACATGGCCGAGATCGAACTGAGCGTGCTGAGCCGCCAGTGCCTCGACAGACGGGTGCCCGACTTCGAGACATTGGAGACGGAGGTGGGGGCATGGGAGAAGCGGCGCAACAACGAAGGCTGCAAGATCGACTGGAGGTTCACTACCGACGATGCTCGCATCAAGCTCAGGCGCCTCTATCCATCACTACAGGAGTAACAAAATACTAGCGGTTCTGCTCCCGGAGGACAAACGGGTACGTGCACGAGGGGAAACCCACAGCCCTTACCGGGTCACGCATCAGTGGGCGGACATCGGGGCGCGCCCGTCTCGGAGCCCCGGTCACTCGCTGGCCACGCGGCGCTGGACCAGGGCCTCGTACCTGTTCATCAGTGGGGTGACGCTTATGCCGTGCACCACGATAGAGACGGCAACCAGCGAGAGCACCAGCCCCGTTAGCCTTCGGGCGAGATCGTCGGGCAGGCCGTGCTCGATGGCGTAGGTAAGGTAGTACAAGGAGCCGACGCCGCGGATGCCGAACCAGCCGATCAGCGACCGCTGCGCCGGTCCCGCGTCACTCCCCAAAAGGCCGAGCCAAACCGAGAGCGGGCGCACGACGAGCAGCAGGAGCGGCGCCAGCCAGAGCACCTCGAACGTCCAGTACGCGCGCGTCAGCACCCCGCCCAAAAGCACCACCACCCCCGCCTCCAGCAGGTGTTCGAGCTGGTAGTTGAAGTTCTGCAGGGAGACAGTCAGGAACTGCGCGGCCTTGGGGGCCTCCGCCACAGCGAGCTGGCTCCCGCCCGAATGGTCCCCCGGCGCGAGCGTCGGCAGTTCGGCGGGTTCCTCGGCGTGCTCGGCGCTGCGAAGCTCGATCAGTCGGAGAGCGTAGCCCGCGGCGAATACCGCCAGGAAGCCGTAACTATACACCAGCTCCGCCAGCCCGTACGAGAGCGCGATCAGGCCCAGCACCAGGAACTCGTGGAGGCCGAGCGCCTCCTCGTGCCGCCGCTGCAACCAGAGCACCGCCTGTCCGACCAGCCAGCCCGTGCCCAGCCCAACTGCGACACCGACTGGGACCGCCCATGCGATGTCCCACAGAAACCAGGAGAGCAGATCAAACTGCCCGCCCGCCCACAACGTCAGGAAGCCAGCCTCCTTATCGGGATGCAGCCCCAGTAGCCCCAGGCCGAGCATCACGAAGGGGAACGCGGTGCCGTCGTTGAGGCCGGCCTCGCCGGAGAGCCCGGACCGCAGCGTGTCGCGGTCCGTCACGCCGCGCACCTGCACGTCGGAGGCGAGCACTGGGTCGGTGGGCGCGAGCACGGCGCCCAGGAGCACCGCCGCCCCCAGCGGCAGGTCCAGCAGCAGCAC
>JADDPY010000469.1 GCA_016781635.1 Rubrobacter sp. | reverse complement strand
GCCACGCTCTTCTTGAACTCGTCTATGTGCTTGACGACGACGTTGCCCACGGTGCGCCCGATCTTCTCCGGGTTGTCGTCGAAGACATCGTGGATGACGAAGCCCCTCTTGGGCAAGATGGTGCTCGCCGCGATGGCGCTGCCGAGGTTACCGGCGCCGACCAGCGCGATGTTGTAGGTCTGCCTCAAGCCCAGGATGTTCCTCACCGCCTCGACGAGGTCGTAGGCCTGGTACCCTACCCCGCGGGTCCCCGAGAAACCGATGGCGTTCAAGTCCCGGCGAACCTGCACAGGGTTTATGCCGGTGAAGTCGCCAAGCTCCTTGCTGGAGACCGCGTCGCGCCCCTCTTCGATGAGCTGCTGCGTGGTCCTTAGATACTTGGTCAGCCTGTTGGTCAGGCCGGGCTGTAGCGTGGGTCGCACCTTTTTCCCGCTCCTTAATCGTGGATCGAATAACGGTGAACGCATTGTAACAAAATGGGCCGCTCTTGCAATAAAGATGCTCTTAACCGACAACAAATCAGTAAGCAAGGCTGGTTACAGAGCACGGTAGCGCGGGTCTTTGCTCCACGGTCGGCCTGTATGCACTTTTTGTCCGGCCCGAGAGTGTCATGGAGGACGGGGTCGGCGAAGGGCGGTAGGGGAGGTCGTCGGGGGTATATTGGTATCCTGGATGGGTTCTTGGTCCCCTTAGAGTGGAGGTTGTGGTGGAGTATCGGCGGTTGGGCGGGAGCGGGGTGAAGGTCAGTGAGATCTCTTTGGGCAGCTGGCTGACCTACGGTGGGAGCGTTGCGGAGGAGCAGGCGACGGCCTGTGTCCACAGGGCTTACGAGCTCGGCATCAACTTCTTTGACACGGCCAACGTCTACATGCGGGGGGCGGCCGAGGAGATCGTGGGCCGGGCGCTGCGGGGCTTCGACAGGGATTCGTACTTTCTGGCCACAAAGGTCTATTTTCCGATGGGCGACGGGCCGAACGACCGGGGCCTCTCGCGCAAGCACATAACCGAGCAATGCCACGCTTCGCTAAAGAGGCTCGGGGTGGACTACGTGGATCTCTACCAGTGCCACCGCTACGACGAGAACACGCCGCTCGAGGAGACGCTCAGGACCTTGGACGATCTGGTCAGGCAGGGGAAGGTTCTGTACGTGGGCGTCTCCGAGTGGAGCGCGGGGCAGATCTCGAAAGCCCTGAAGATAGCCAAGGAGATGAATTTGGACAGGATCGTCTCCAACCAGCCGCGCTACAACATGATCCAGCGCCAAATAGAGGCCGAGGTCGTCCCGGTCTCCAAGCGCGAGGGCGTGGGGCAGGTGGTCTTCTCCCCGCTCGCCCAGGGCATCCTGACTGGCAAGTACCGTCCCGGCGAGGCGCCGGAGCAGGGGACCCGCGCCGCCGATCCTGGGTCCAGCCGGTTCATGCGCCAACTCATGAACGAGCCGGTCCTCTCGGCGGTCGAGGGCTTACGCTTCGTCGCGCAGGAGGCGGACCTCAGCATGAGCCAGCTAGCCCTCGCCTGGGTCCTGCGCCAGGAGAACGTGAGCAGCGCGATCATCGGCGCCTCGCGGCCCGAGCAGGTCGAGGACAACGCCACAGCCTCCGGCGTGAGGCTCCCATCCGACGCGCTCTCCGAGATAGACCGGATTCTTGACGGCGTGATCGCGCGCGGCTAGGGGAGGCCGCGCTCGCCGCCCTTCCATCTTTGCGCGCGACGTTGTAGCATGGCGGGCGTGGAACGAGACCGCACAGCGCTTACCCGCTCGGGCTTCCCCGCCGGACGGCCTCCTCGACCGTCCCTGCCCCGACCGTCCCTCTAGGGGGTCGCGCTCGGGGCATCCGCGTCTCTCCCGCCACCAGGGAGCGTTACGCGCGGAACAGTCCTCGCCAGGACATTCGAGATCGAGGGGAAAAT
>JADDPY010000666.1 GCA_016781635.1 Rubrobacter sp. | reverse complement strand
TGTCAACCGAAAACTAGACCGCCTCGCGCATCGAAAACTAGACCACCAAGAGCCATATCCCCGTCAGCTTACCGGCTCCCTGGGTCCTCAGCATTGAGCATCGAGTGCAGAAATCCCCTGACGCTTTTGCCGCGCGGTACAGTGGGCACCGGTTGCCGTTCGCCCCGGCCGCCGTACACCAGTGCTCCCTCGCGATACAGGTTTACGACCGAGCCCTCCCACCCCCACACGACGATTCGATTGCCGCCGACCTCCACCTCTAGCGTTCCAGCCTGGGGTGCCCGCGCCACTACATCGAACGTCTCGCCCGCCGGTAGGGCATGCTCGTCGGCCCAAGGCTCCACGACCACCGTCTGCTCCGCGGCCGTAGAGTTCGTCAGACTCGTCCTCATCTTGTACATGAATCGCTCCTCCGAGCCTGGATTCAACCGGACTGTCCTCCTCGCTGCCTGCGCAGGCTCTCCCTGAGCCTGTAGCTCTCGCCCTCCACCAGCAGCACGTGCCCCCGGTGCGTCAGCCTGTCCAACAGCGCCGCCGTCATCCGCTCATCGCCAAACACCTCGGTCCAGCGCGCGAAGTCCAGGTTCGTCGTCACCAGCACGCTGCCTCGCTCGTAGCGCTCTGAGAAGAACTGGAACAGCAGCTGCGCACCCTCTGTGCTGAAGGGAATGTAGCCGAACTCGTCGCAGATGACCAGGTCGTACGCCCTGAGCCGCTTGAGCAGCGCATTGAGCCTGTACTCGTGCTGTGCGGCCAGCAGTTCGTTGACCAGCCCCGGCACCGGTCTGAACGCTACCCGGTACCCGGCCTGGCAGGCCGCCCTGCCTAGCCCGACCGCCAGATGTGTCTTGCCGACGCCCGGGTTGCCGATCAGCACCGCATTCTCGCGCTCCCGGATGAACTTGCCGTCGGCCAACGAGAGCACCTTGTGCTTGTTCAGGGCGGGCACCGCGGAGAACTCGAAATCGTCGAGTGTCTTCTGCCATGGGAACTGCGCGGCCTTCAGCCTGCGCGCCAGCTGGTTCTGCTCCCGCTGCAGCACCTCCTGCTCCAATAGTGCCTTGAGGAACTCCGCGTATCCCAGGTTCTTCTCCGCTGCCTCCCGTGCCATCGCCGGGTACGCTCGGGCCACGGCGGGGAGCTTGAGCGCTTTCAGATAGCTGTCGAGGAGCAGCGTGGTCGTCTCGGCGCTCACGATGGACTCCCTAGCAGTGCGTTGTACTGGGACGTTGAGACATCGGGGATGGACAGAGCGGCCAACTCGGGCCTACGCGATAGGTCGAGCCTGCTGTGGCTGACGCTCGGAGCGAGTTGCTGGGCTAGCAACTGCTGGACTGTGGCGACGCTGTACGCACCGTACCCTACCGCCCTCTCCACGGCATCGGTCACGAGATCCGTCGGATGCTCCAGGCACAGCTCCAGCACGCGCACGAACTCGCGGTTGCCGCGGTCGGGGTCGCAGTCGCACAAGCCCCGCCGGAAGCGCTCGTACACCGGCGCCAGGTCGCCATTCCTCAGCGCCGCGGCGAACGGCACAGCGCCGGGCTTGCGAGTCAACAAGGGAACGTAGTGCCTCCAGTTGCTGATGCGCTGGCCTTGCCCGTAGCACCGCTTGTGCTCGGCGACCAGCTCGACTCCGTCGTATACACGGACGTGTCCCACCCCGGCCTTGAGGGTAAGCTGCTTGTGCGCTCGGTCCACCGGCACACTGTAGCGATTGGTCTCCAACAGCACCTCAGCCGTGCTCGTGGCCTTGACCGCCACGGCTCTGGCGCAATCGAAGGGATAAGCCGGCAGGGGCAGGAGATGCCGCCTCTCCACCTCCAGGCGCTCGGCGACCGTCCGCCCCTGCCGGGTTTGGCCACCTTCCTTCTCGCAGCACTCCAGCAGGTAGGCGTTGAGCTCTGAGTATGAGCTAAACTCAGGTATCGGGGAGAGGTAGCGCCTGCGGAACGTGCCAACCAGGTTCTCCACGCTGCCCTTCTCGTGTCCCGAAGCCGGGTTGCAGTACACCGCCTCGTACAGGTAATGCATCCGCAGGGAGAC
>JADDPY010000548.1:8289-8354 GCA_016781635.1 Rubrobacter sp. | reverse complement strand
AGGGCCGCATCGAGCCGCGGACCTAGGCCCGGACGCCCACTCTCGCGAGGTCCTCGCGCATCCGG
>JADDPY010000548.1:0-8250 GCA_016781635.1 Rubrobacter sp. | reverse complement strand
GGAGCTTCTTCGAAGGCGCGTATGATGCCCCGGCTGCTGTTGACGAGCACACCGGCGTCGCGCTCGTCGAGGAGAGCCCGCACACCCGCGGCATCGCCGCTCTGCGCCCCGTACCCCGGCGAGAGGAAAAGCGCGCGCGGCAGGAGCTCCCGGACCCTACGCCCCAGAGCCGGGCGGGTAACTCCCACGACGGCACCCGCGTCCCCGTAGCCGGAGGGGCCTACCCGCCCGAGGTTCTCCACGAGGCGCGCGGCGGCCTCGTACAGCGGCGGCTCCGAGGCGTTCTGGATATCTCCGGCCGAGGGGTTGGAGGTCGCTACGAGCACGAAGGCGCCGCCCCCGCGCCCGAGCTTGCGTGCCTCTTCGAGGAACGGGGAGACGGCGTCCTCGCCCATGTAGGGGTTGACGGTGACGGTGGTGGCGCCATAAACGGAGAGGTGGGCCTCGGCGTAGGCGGCGGCGACGGGGCCGATGTCCCCGCGCTTCACGTCCGCTATCGTCGGCAGGCCGAGGTCTCTCGATGCGCGGAGGACTTCGGCGTAGACCGCCGCGCCAGCCGGACCCAACCTTTCGAAGTACGCCGATTGGAGCTTGACGGCGGCGGCATGGGGCTCGACGGCCTCGAGGACGTCGAGGCAGAGCTCGCGGGCCGCGAGATGCTCCGGCAGGCCCTTGCCTGCTATTTCGGGCGGCAGATAGGCAGGGTTGGGGTCGAGGCCCACGACGACAGCGCTACCCTTCTTGCGAGCGGACTCGACGAGGGCATCCACTAGCGGAGGACAGACGGGGTCGCGGACGCGATTCTCGGCAGCAAAAAGCCGCGGGTCGTGTGGACCCGCGGCTCGAAGAAGATCCCCTTCAGGTCGTTACCTGATAGCTTCTTTGAGGGCGTTGCCGGCGGTGAACTTCGGCACCTTGGAGGCGGCGATGTTCATCTTCTCCTTCGTCTGGGGGTTGATGCCCTCTCGGGCCTCGCGCTTCTGCACGTAGAACTTGCCGAAGCCCGTGATCTGGACTTCGCCCTCGCCCTTGAGGGCATCGGTCACGACACCCTGGAACGCCTCAAAGAAGCGCTGAGCGTCCCCCCGGGAGGAGTTGGCCTCGTCGGCTATCTTCTGGATCAACTCGGTTTTGTTCATTTCTCCGTTGCCTCCTTGGACGTTTGCCGTACCGGCCTCCCGGATACCCCGGGGAATATACCAAAGGCCAGGATGTGCCTCAATCCCCCTTTTTGAGCCCTAAATCTTGCAGCCCGAGCAGGGCCTCGAACGGGTAGGAGCCGAGGCGCGGGACGCGCTCTTGCCTACGATCGAGGACGGCTACTATACCTGCTATCTCGGTTCCTTCACGCTCCAACACCTCGGCGGCCCTCAAGACCTGGGTCCCCGTGGTGACCACATCCTCTATGAGGACGACCCTCTCGCCGGGCCCGAGGCGCCCCTCTATCGCCCTGCCGGCATTCGCCCCGTACTCCTTCGTCCCCTTGCGGACGATAACGTAGGGCAGCCCGGTCTCAAGCGCCGTCGCCGCCACCAGCGGTACGGCGCCGAGCTCGACACCGGCGAGCTTCGCGGTGCCCTCGGGGAGCTTGCGGGAGATCCCGCGAGCCAGGTCCCGGAGGAGCCCGGGCTCCGTGGAGAAGAGGTACTTGTCGACGTAGAACCGGCTGCGGCGCCCGCTGGACAGGAGAAAGTCACCCTCCAGAAGGGCGGCCTCTCGTACGCGCGAGGCCAGAGAGGAGTCGGAGACGTCCACGCCTACCGGCCCCCCCCCGGTGGTGTCTCCAGGTCCTCCAGGGCTTTGTCGAAGGGGCCGAAGTCCACCTCGCGGATGAGGTCCCCGAGCTCCCGTGCCTCCTTCTCGGAGTCCTCGATGCCCTTCTCTATGCGCGCGTTGACCTCCCCGAGGAGTGCGGTCGCCTCCTCCAGGACGCCGGTGATCTCACCGTCCGGTACGGTCTCCAGGTTCTCCGCTAGCTTTTCGAGGCGCGTGAGCTTCTCCTCCACGGCGGCGAGGTCCGTGCCTCCTTCTGCTCTTCCGGGCTCCATAGGGGCGGGACTATACATCATCGGCCTCGCCGTTTCGGCCCCCACCCGGGCCTCCGTGGCGCCTACCGGAGGCCGCACGCCCGAGCAGGGCGCCGAGGCCGCCGACGAGCAGCAGGGAGGCGAAGAACGGCAGGACTCCCCCGATCAGATAGCCGTACCCGGCTCGCAGGAGCAGGAAGGAGACGAGACCGCCTCCGCCCACCACGAGAGGGACGGCGCCGAGCAGGACGAGGAGCAGGGTGATCGGGTGTACCTTTCCCACGGTCTTACTTGACCACCCGGTCGATGGCCTTGACGAGGTCCTTGACGAGCTCTTCCGAGGCCCCATCCTCGTCGGCGCGCTCCTCCACGAAATCTTTCAAGAGGACGGTGTTGATACGCCGGATCGCCGCGAAGATCGCGTTCGTCTGCTGGATGACGTCGGTATATGCGACGTCCCCGCCCTCGACCATCTTCGCAACGCCCCGAACGTGCCCCTCGATGCTCCTCAAGCGCCGGACCACGTCGGCCTTTGTCGACTCTTGCAAATGCCTTACCCGCCCTTCCCTATCTTGCGTTCCGCCAGAAGCTCCCGGACGATACTCGCATCGTGGAAGGGCACGTCGCCCTCCGGGAGATGCTGCACCCTCTCGTGACCCTTACCGGCCACGACGACCACGTCCCCGGGGTTCGCCGCCTCCAGGGCCCGCTCTATGGCCTCTTTACGATCCAACACGACCTTGTGGGGCCCTCCTCCCGTGACACCCTCTGCCCCCGCCATGACCTCCCGGGCTATCTTCCCCGGGTCTTCGGTGTAGGCGTCGTCCGTCGTTATCACGCCAAGGTCCGCGAGGCGCGCCGCGACCCTTCCCATGAGAGGGCGCTTAGCCCCGTCCCGGTCGCCTGCGGCGCCGTAGACGCAGATCACGCGCCCCGAAGAAAGGTTCGCAACCTCCCGGGCCACTTCCAGGACGACCTCGAGCCCGGCGTCCGTATGAGCGTAGTCCACGATCACCTCGAAACCGAGCTCCCCTGAGGGGACGATCCTCTCGAACCGGCCCGGCACCTGGGGCATCCTCCTCACCGCTCCCCGGATCTCGTCCTCCCCCACCCCCAGAGCCAGCGCGAGCGACGCGGCACCCGCGACGTTCTCGACGTTGTACCCGCCGAGCAACGGGCTCTCGAGCTCCAAGACGCCGGCGGGGTGGCGGACAACGAACGACGTCCCCCCTGACCCTCCGGGTGACACGCGCTCTATCCGGTAGTCCGCATCCTCCGCGGCGCCGAAGGTCGATACCCCCTCGACCTCACCCGCGAGCCGGCGGCCGTGGGCGTCGTCGGCGTTGGCGATCTTCGGACCCTCGGCCCACAGAAAAAGCTCGCGCTTGGCACGGTAATACTCCTCCATGGAGCCGTGCAGGTCGAGGTGGTCGCGGGTGAGGTTGGTAAAGAGGGCGCCGCGAAAGCGGGTGCCCGCCACGCGCTTGAGGGCCACCCCGTGCGAGGAGACCTCGACGACGGCGTGGCGCACGCCCCGGTCGAGCATCTCGCGCAGGGTACCCTGCACCTCGACGGACTCCGGGGTCGTGCGCACGGACGGGCTACGCCTCCCGCCCGATATAACCTCGGCAGTCGTCATCAGGCCGCAGCGGCTCGCGCCGTATGCCTCGGCCAGGATGGCATGGAGCGCGTAGGAGGTAGTAGTCTTGCCGTTGGTCCCCGTGACGCCATGGACCAGCATCTCGCCGGACGGGTCGCCGAAGGCGGCGCGCGCAAGCTCCGCCAGCGCCCCCCGAGCATCGGGGACGACAACCACGGGGACGCCGTTGTCGTCGGACGGAGATCTCTCCGCTACGACGAGCGCCGCGCCGCGCGCCATGGCGTCGGGGACGAACGACGTGCCGTCGTGCTTCATGCCGGGGACTGCGACGAAGACGGATCCGGGCCGCACCTCACGAGAGTCGTGGGTCACCCCGTCGACGCCCGAAACCCCGCTCGGTGGCTCCTCCCCCAAAATCTCGGTTAGACGCTTGCGATCCAGGAAAACCACGCCCCGTAGTGTAGCAAGGACCGCATCGAATACGCGGGTTTAAGAGGCGGTTGCGTAGGGCATCGAGGTCGAGAGAAACTGTAAATGAAATTACTCTCATCTGTGAACTCGACGTTTTGGGGGGTGTGTTACCCTAACCGAGTTATTTTCTACGCACTTTTCACAGATGAGTGGAGACCGTGGCAGCGCCAAGGGCGTGGGCTTTGCTCGTGGCAGAATTACGGTAAGAAAGGGGATTGATGTCCACCGAGAACGTGTCGATTGCGGCGGAACGGACCAATGAGCTTCTGAACCGGGCCAGAAATCAGGGTTTCGTAAGTACCGAGGACGTCGCCGACCTGTTGCAAGAGGGAGAGCTTTCGGCGGGGGAGGTAGAAGAGTTCTATGCCACCCTCGAGGAAGAAGCGATAACCCTCGTGGAGGGCGATCCCCAGGAGGGCGTAGCACCCCAGGGTTCTACCGCGGGCGGAGCCTCCGCCCCCGAAACACCGGCGGTCCAGATCGCTCATGCCGTAGCCACCGGTGACTCTATTAGGATGTATCTCGCGGAGATCGGGCGGGTCAGGCTCCTGACGCACGCCGATGAGATCCGCCTGGCGAAGGGCATCGCCCGGGGTTGCAAGAGGAGCAAGGACCGCCTCGTCGAGGCGAACCTGAGGCTCGTCGTCTCCATCGCCAAGAAGTACCGCAACCGTGGGGTTTCGTTTCTGGATCTCATCCAGGAAGGCAATCTCGGCCTGATCCGCGCGGCCGAGAAGTTCGACCACACGAAGGGCTACAAGTTCTCGACGTACGCAACATGGTGGATCCGCCAGGCCATAACCCGCGCCATCGCGGATAAGGGCCGCACCATCCGCATCCCCGTCCACATGGTCGAGAAAGTCAACAAGTTCCACCGGACGCACCGCAGGATGACGCAGTCCCTCGGGCGCGAGCCCTCGGAAGAGGAAATCGCCAAGGAGCTCGAGATTGAGGTCGACGAGATCCTGCGCCTCCAGGAGATAAGTCAGAAGGCGATCAGCCTCGAAACCCCCGTAGGCGAAGAGGATTCCTCCCAGCTCGGCGATTTCCTGGAGGACGCGAGCGCCATCACCCCAACCGAGGCCGTCTCGGATGCGCTCCTGAAAGCGCACCTGCGCGAAGCTTTGGACGAGCTGCCGGAGCGCGAGCGCCAGATTATCGAGCTACGCTTCGGGATGAAGGACGATAGGCCCCGCACGCTGGAAGAGGTCGGCCGCGAGTTCGACATCACGCGTGAGCGGGTGCGTCAGATCCAGATGAAGACCCTGAACCTCCTGCGCGAGCAGCGCCGCACCCAGAACCTTCGTGAGTACCTCCGGTAGCGTACCGGTCCCGGGAGGTCCCGCGGACGAGAGCCCCGAAAAACTCGGGCTCTTCGTCCGCGATCTCGCGCGGGCCGCTGGGGAGTTGCACCTTTCTCGCCTGGAAAACCCGGGCGAGATCCGGGAGAAAGGCCCCAAGGATCTCGTAACGGAGGTCGACCTCCTCTCGGAGGAACTCCTGATCACACGCATCCAGGAGCGCTACCCGGAAGATCACATCCTCTCCGAGGAGGCGGGCGGGGAGATCTCGCCGACAGGACGCACCTGGTTTCTCGACCCCGTCGACGGCACAGCTAACTTCGCGCGCGCCAATCCCCTCTTCTGCGCCTGCGTCTCGGTCGCCGAAGGGGACAAGATCATCCACGCTGCCGTAGCTGCCCCGCGTCTCGGCGACATCTACCACGCCTCCCTCGGGAGCGGCGCCTTCCGCGAGACGGCCTCCGGCGAGAGCCACCCGCTTCGTATAGGGAGCGCCGAGAAGCTCGAAGACTCCTTTGTCGGCGCCGACGTCTCCTACAAGCACGGCAACGATCCCGCCAAAAACAACATCCTGGAGATCTTCAAGCGCTGCTGGCAGGTCCGCTCCATCGGGAGCGCCGGCATCCGGGGCGCATGGCTCGCCGCAGGCTACATAGACGTCTCCATCGGCACCCGCAACACCGCCTGGGACTACGCCCCCACCGCCCTCCTCGTCTCCGAGGCCGGAGGACGCGTCACCAACCTCACCGGCGGCCCCTGGACCTACGACGCCGACGGCCTCATCGCCTCCAACAACGACAGGCTTCAAGAAGAGATCCTGAAGATAGTAGCCGGCGAGTAACTGTCAGCGGGTGCTTCCGTCGGGACGACGATCTCGACGGAATTTGCACGGGCGGGTTATAAGCCCTTCGAAACCGGCCGGTTCCCCTATTCTCCGGGTTCTGTCCCCGTTCGCTCGACGCTTCGAAGCCGCCGTGCCAGAAAATAGTCGGTGAAAGTAAGCGTAGACATTCCCACGAGCCCGCTTAACGCCCGACCCCGGCGGGGTGTACCGGTCGCCAGGGTCCACGCGTAGACGCCGGAGAGTGCCGCGTTTATCAGGGCACGCGCCATCATCCACTGCGCCCGGTCGCGGCCAAGCAGGAGAGCAGGCCCGACGACCATGTCGGCCACACCCACCGTGCGCGCCAGGCGCGCGCGGTCGCCCCACCCCAAGGACGCCGCGCTCGAACGGGGAGCCAGCGTCAAAGCAAGCCCCATGCCCAGGCTAACCCAGCCCACGATGACGGCCAACCCCCGTGCTCGCTCGTCGACCTTGCGCAAAACAACCTCGTGCGCCTCCTCGAGAATTGCTCGACCCGCTACGCCACCCGTTTCGTCCTCGCGAACGACAGAGTCGGCGTACCGATCGAAGCGCGTCTCGTATCCCAGACGCCGCGCCGCCGAGGCGAGTGCCCCGAAGACCGCCTTCTGCACCGGCACGGGCAAGCCCGGGAGGAACACGTCCGCAGGCTGCATGAGGAGCCCGAGATCCAGGGGGTTGCGGGGCACCCCACCTCGATTGGTCCTGCCGTCCCGCGCCAGGCCGAAGGAGGCCCGCATAAAAGCTTCGAATTCCCCCGAGGGACGCACCTCCGCTTCGAAAACCGTCTCCTCGTCCGTGCCGTTCCAGAACCGATGTACCGTGTACGGGGGCACGGAAGCCGATTCCCCCGGTGCGAGCACAACCGGTGGCTCGCCTCCTCGTCCAAATGCCACGCTCAGCCGCCCCGAAACGACCGAGAAACGCTCGGAAAGTTTCGTGTGTAGATGCGGGGGCGTTCCTGCGCCGCGAGGCGGGAGCGTGAAGCGCACCCGGGTGTACGCACCGCCCGTATCACGCGAGGTAGCGAGGAAGGTCAGGCGCTCCCCGCTCACCACGTTCTCGACGGTGTCGCCCGACCGTACCACCTCCGCCGCGTGCTCGAATTCCTGCATGCCGTCCCCTTCCCTCACTTACCTTTGAACCGGTCCCGTAATCCGACGCTCTCAGTCCCCCTCACCCGCCCCGGACGCGGCTTCTCCCTTCACCCCCACCGGCAGGAGTCCTCTAAGTACCAGATCCACCACGTGCCGCTTGCGCGTCTCCAAGAAGGCGGGATCATAGGGATCAACCCCCAGAGCCTTGAGCAAGCTGTCGGCGTGCGCCAGCGGGAAGAAGCAGAGCGAGACGATGTCGATGAGGATCTGGGCCGGGTCGGCCGGACTCAGGGTACCCCGGGACAGCTCCTCGCTTACGGCTGCCAGGCCGTCGCGCACGAAGGCGAGGTGGGGCGGTGTCTCCCCAAAGGACCGGCCGCCCGTCAAGGCCTCCCACCCCGCCAGGCGAACGAACGTGGGCCTGCTCGCCAGAAAATCCACGTAGCTCCCGACCGCCTCGGCGATCGCCACCTCCGCTGCGGCGCCGCTCGCCGCTGCTCTGCCCCGAGCTACCCACTCCCGAGCATCCGCGAAGACGCGCTCGAGCACCACCCGGTAAAGGTCCTCCTTCGAACCGAAGAAGTATCGAGGCGTCCCCCTGGAGAGACCAGCGGCCCGGCCTACCTCCTCCAGACTCGTCGCCTCGAAACCTTTACGCGCGAAGAGATCCTCGGCCGCGTCGAGGATCGCCGCGCGTGAGCGGTCGGGATCTCTTCCCCGCGATGCTCCTGCGCCAACCATGTTTCCCTTCCTACTTGCTTGCCCAAGAGCAAGTATCACTCGGAGGAACCTGCTCTGTCAAGCTTACGGTAACGTTATCTTCGGGTTTTGCGCCTTCGAACCATTATCGTCCGCGTCCCGCCGCTAATACTGTGCCGGACGAGGATACGTC
>JADDPY010000124.1 GCA_016781635.1 Rubrobacter sp. | reverse complement strand
ATCCACGAGAACTTTAGCCGCGACAAGGTCGGTTGGTACGGCCCAGAGGACTGGGACGACATGAAGGTCAACGCCGAGGTCCACGGATGGTGCGAGAGGGCGCTGGAAGCACTTGGAGCAACCTAGGCAGCGCCCAAGGGCACACGGCTTGCTGACGCATTTATTCTCGCCCAACCGAGAGTAGATGCGTTAATACGCGACAGTGCCAGGCCCAGGATATCGTACAAGATATCGATGTTCTGCCGGCGGTCTTAGTATCGGTGCCGGCTACGACGGTATCGGTGGCTCTCGCAGTTGCGAACCCGCCCGTAACCACGATGGGCTGGCGGGTACATGACGAGGGTACGTCGTACGTCTATTACTCTCCGGCACACCTGGTGGTAACACCTCAGTCAATCGAGGCCGCTAGCGCAAGCTTACGGGTCCGAGCAGTCGCGCCTGTAGCCGCAGTTCGAGCAGATCAGCTTGCAGTGCAGCCCGAACATCTCCGAGCCGCACAACTCGCACTCTTCGCGTACCATCTCGTGAGCCTCGAACCGTGCGTCCTGCTTGCCGCTATCTTTGTCGTCCCTTTCTAGCATGGGGTGAGTATAGGGGCGCGGGGAGAAGCAGGTACCCTTCGACCGAACGAAGAGGGTATTTTAGGAGCGGGTATTCCGGAAGCTTCTAGAAAGCTGGGCGACGGGCTTGGCGAGGGCGGACTTCATACCAGCTGAGGTAAGGACCTTCTGTGCCTGACGCAGCGAGGTGCCGAGGGCGCCGGTGAGAACCCCCAGGGTGGCGAGGTTCTGCTGGAGCGAAGAGATGCGGACCGGCAGCATCTCGGCGCGGGCGTTAAGTGCCGCGAGGCTCCCCTCCAGCTTGGATGCGCGGCCCGCGAGCCTTATGACCTCGGCCCCGATCTCCGCTTCCAGGGCGGCTCGGGCACGACGCAGCCTGAGCCCGGCTCGAAGCGCGGAGATAGCAGCAATGAACGCAAGTAGCGCACCCACGACGATGATTATGGTGAGGAAAGTTGCCAAGACTCCTCGACCTTACCACGGCGAACAAGACCTTTACAAACCTCCCGTCCGTGCTATAAATGTCCCTGCGCCGCGGGGTGGAGCAGTCAGGTAGCTCGTCGGGCTCATAACCCGAAGGTCACAGGTTCAAATCCTGTCCCCGCTACTACACAGGGACCGGCCCAGACGGGCCGGTCCCTAGTTTGTATTAACCTTCGCGTACCTCCAGGGCAAGCCTCTTTTCCGTGGCCTCGCCAAAACATTTTTTCTTTCATCCCCCAATGCTCGAAAACTCGCTTTGTAGTGGTCATAGACCTTGTGCATAACTACATGTGGGGCGACCTTATGGGAGTACGGATGGGGGTGGCCGTGAATCTCCGTTGTCCCTTGTTTTTCCCTTCAGTATAAAGGCTTGGAGTAGAGATTACGGTTCATGCAGCAAGCGGTAGTCGCTGCTGGTGGGTGTGTCTGTACGCTGCACGCCAAGTTTCGAAAATCATACGAACAACAGGTAGGGGGAGCTTGGATGAGCGAAGGCCGGGAGCTAGGGGGACCTGACGGGTCCGGCAGGCCGCCTCGTCGCGGAGTGTTTTTTGTACGGCGTATGGCCGTCGGCCTCGCGCTGCTGGTCTTGATGGTACTGATCGCGCCGCAGGCCTACCAGGCCCTTGTCGGATCGAACTCGGGGGCGCAGGCGCCTCCACCCGAGGCGGGAAATGCGGAGAACTCAGGCGCCGAGGAGCCCGTTGCCGACCCACCCCCTCCGACCGAAGCTTCGGAGGAGCCTGCCGTCGAGCCCGCACCCGAGAAGCCCGTCGAGAAGGACACGGTTTCGAAGCCACCGGAGGATGCGGCGAAGGACGAGAAGCCGGCGTCGGAGGACGAACCGGCCCCTGCTAAGCCCGAAGCCGAAGCGGCGGCTGCCGCCGTCCTGGTCTCCGAGCCGCAGTACTCTTCCGCCGCTCAATACGGCGTGGAACCGGCCG
>JADDPY010000615.1 GCA_016781635.1 Rubrobacter sp. | reverse complement strand
TTCGTAGATGTGGTCCTTCAAAGAAAACAATTGCGACTGTCGCTCAACATGAGGTTTTCTGAGATCAATGACCCACGAGGTCTTTGCAGAGACGTCACCAATGTAGGTCGATGGGGTAACGGGGATGTGGAAGTAGGGCTGTCTCCTACGGAAGATCTCGACTACATTTTATATCTCATCAAACAATCCTACGATATACACAAAGAAGAAATAGTCGGGCAACTGGTTTGAGGAGCATTCTTGGGAAGGAAGAGAGAGGCTTGGTTGGGCTGGCATGAGGCAGTGCAACGAGGGTTCCTGAGTAACCTCGGTGAGTAGCTACTCCGAAAACATACTAGTAGAACAACCTGCCATCGCCTTATTTGCGGAGCTAGGCTGGGAGACAGCCAACTGCTGGGGCGAGAGGTTCGGTGAGAACAGCACTCTAGGACGAGAGACTCCCGACGAGGTTGTTCTTGTCTCCCGGCTGCGACCTGCCTTGCAGAAGCTGAACCCCGATCTTCCTAGTGAGGCCATAGACCTCGCCATCGAGGAGTTAGTTAAGGATCGTAGCTTAATGGCTTCCGCCCAAGCCAACCGTGAAATTTACCGTCTTCTCAAGGACGGGGTACGTGTTTTCGTCCCTTCGGAAGAGGGTGACACCGTCGAGGTAGTCAGAGTTATCGACTGGGCCAACTCCGAGAACAACGACTTCTTCCTGGCCTCTCAGTTCTGGGTTTCGGGCGAGATGCCTCCTAGGAGAAGAGCGGATCTGGTTGGATTCGTAAACGGACTGCCTTTGGTCTTCGTGGAGCTAAAGGCTTCTCACAGACGAGTGGAGAATGCGTACAGGGACAACCTCAGGGATTACAAGAACACTATCCCCCAGATCTTCCACTACAACGCCTTCATCGTCCTCTCCAACGGTTCCGAGAGCAAGATCGGCAGCGTTACGGCCTCCTGGGAGCACTTTGCCGAGTGGAAGAAGATCAACAGCGAGGGCGAGGAGGGCAGGGTCTCCTTGGAGACGATGATCGGGGGAACCTGCGAGAAGTCTCGCCTGCTGGACATCGTGGAGAACTTCACCCTCTTCTCAGAGGAAAAGGCGGGGCTAATCAAGCTCGTGGCCAAGAACCATCAGTACCTGGGGGTCAATAACGCTTTCGAGGCATTGAAGAACTGCGAGGAGAACCAGGGCAAACTCGGGGTCTTCTGGCACACCCAAGGTTCAGGCAAATCCTTTTCGATGGTCTTCTTCTCGCAGAAGGTCCTGAGAAAGCTCGAAGGATACTACACCTTCCTCATCGTCACCGACAGGCAAGAGCTTGATGATCAGATCTACAAGACCTTCTCCTCCGTTGGTGCCGTTACCGAAGGGCAGGTGCAAGCAGATAGTGGGGATCACCTGAAGCAACTCCTGAAGGTGATCCACAGAAACGTCTTCACCTTGATCCAAAAGTTCCGTACAGAAGGCGGGGAGAGGTATCCGAAGCTCTCCGATCGCTCCAACCTTATCGTCATGGCGGACGAGGCTCACCGCAGCCAATACGATTTGTTCGCGAAGAACATGAGGGAGGCCCTCCCTAACGCTGCCTTTATAGGCTTCACTGGCACTCCCCTTATGGCCGGGGAGGAAAGAACCAAGAAAGAATTTGGGGATTACGTCAGCATCTACAACTTCCGGCAGTCTGTCGAAGATGGTGCAACCGTTCCCCTCTATTACGAAAATCGCATCCCGGAGCTTCAGCTATCCAACGAGGCTCTCAACGAGGACCTGAACAGGGTCATAGACGAGGCGATGCTGGACGAAAGGCAGGAGCAGAAGCTTCAGAGGGAATTCAACCGCGAGTACCAACTCATCACCCGCCAGGAAAGACTAGAAAAAGTCGCGGAGGATATCGTCTCGCACTTTATGGGAAGAGGTCAACGGGGCAAGGCCATGGTGGTCTCCATCGATAAGGCCACTGCTGTACGTATGTATGACAAGGTTCAAAAATACTGGCTGAAGTACCTAGAGGATCTGCGTGAGCAGCTAGAGGGTAGCTCTG
>JADDPY010000556.1 GCA_016781635.1 Rubrobacter sp. | reverse complement strand
GCACCACGACGCGCTCCCAATACGGGCTCCCCTCGATCAAAACGGTCAACACACTTGCTCCCTGCTATCCGATTCTACTTACCCCGCAGGCTAGAGTAAGCAACGATATGTTGTGCTATTTCTAACAATCGCCGCAATGAGGGCGAGGGCCCTAGAGCGAGGCCCTCACCGTATCCTCCGGTAAGATTAGGTCAGGCCGCCTGGTTGCGGACCATCTGATCGTAGACCGCCGTCTCGAAGTCCATGTATCCGGAGAACGAGTTCGGGTCGGCGAAAGGGAAGATCTGCGTTGCCCAGAACCCACCGAGGCCGTTCTTCCGGTCGATCCAGTAGTAGAGGTTGGCAAGACCCGCCCAGCCGAGCTCGCCCGCTGGTCGCCCGGTCGGGGCTTCCTCGTCGTTGATCATGAAGGTATACGCCCAGGACTTCGGCATGCCGGGGAAGAACTCGGCGTCGTTGGTGAGGTTCGCGAGTACGCCGGGGAGGCCTTTGATCTTCATCTCCCCCAGCCCGTTTTGCGCCATGCGCTCGACAGTGTCCGGCTTTAGCACCCGACCGTGCTCACCGGCCCCGTCGTTGAGGACCATGCGGATGAACTTCATGTAGTCGCCGACCGTGCCGTACAAACCGTGCCCGCCCATGTGCTGCTCGGGCTCCTGCGGCAACTCGAAGCCCGACAACGGGTTGAGCACTCCGTCGTCGCCGCGCTGGTGGATCGTGGCGCGGCGCTGGCGCATGGACGGCGAGAGTTGGAACGCGGTGTCGTTCATGCCCAGCGGCTCGAAGATGCGCTCCTGCATGACCTTGCCCAGACGTTTGCCGCGCGCCCCCTCGACGACCTTACCTACCCAGTCGATGCTGGTACCGTACTCCCAGCGGCTCCCCGGATCGAACAGCAAGGCAGAGCGCAACGACGCCATGGAAGCCGTGACGACGCTCGGAACGTCCCTGGCCTTGCCGTACTTCACCAGGTCGTAGTTGAAGAAGTCGTAGCCGAAGCCTGCGGTGTGCAGCATAAGCTGGCCCACGGTGATATCTGAGGCGGGCGGGCGGACGCGCGGCTCCCCGGTGTCGTCGAAGCCTTCGAGCACCCCGATCTCGGAGATCTCGGGCGCGTACTCCTTGGCGGGATCGTCGAGGCCGAGCACGCCCTCCTCGACGAGCTGCATCACCGTCACACCGGTCAGCGCCTTCGTACACGAGAAGATGGCGAACACGGTGTCCGCCGTCATCGCCTCTTCTCTACCGAGCTCGCGCTTGCCCGCGGCTCCCTCGTAGAGGTTTTCTTGACGGTCAGTCGCCATTGCGACCACGCCGGGCACGCCGTTCTCGCGCTCGGCCACATCGCGCAGCACGCGATCTGCAACTTCCTTTACGGGTTCGTTCATGGCATCCCTTCCCCCGAATCCCACGTAATCGCAAGGCCGTATGATAGGGACGTAGCAACATCCCCGTCAAACTTGCGATGCTCGAAGATTTTCTCTAGGACCCGCGGCCCCGCTCGGCGCTATTTCTTACACGGTGCGGGGCGGCCCTTCGGCTATGCGGCGGCTCAGGTCCCGTGGCTCGTTGGGGGGCGACCAGGGAGCCTCGATCCACCACGTAGCCCCCGCCTGCGCGAAAGGCCGCACGATGGATGCCGCCCGATCCGAATCCTCCCCCGGCGTCTCTCCCTCGCACACGATGTCGAAGGGGGTGCCATCTTGCCGGTTCTCTTCGGCGTAGGCTCTCATCTCCCGGACGTCCTCCGGCGTGAGGCCCGGCTCGCCCGCGCTCCCGCCGGTCTTGGCCGCGAGCAGGCCGTCGTAGCGGAGCGCACGGTTCATAGACTTCCGGCTCGGCCACGCGCCGACGACCCAGATCGGGACGCGCGGCCTCTGCACGGGGGGCGGCCGGAAGGTCATCTCCTCCATCCGGTAGTGCTCCCCCTCGAAGGAGAAGGGCTCCCCGCTCCACAACCCGGTCAGTATCCTCAGGCTTTCGTCCAGCTTCCCCGCCCGAACCTTCCGGTCGGTCGGTTCCCCGACCTTTCCGAAGCCGCCGTCGTCGAGGGCGCCGAGGCCGACCGGTAGGACGAGCCGGCCGCCGGAGAGGTGGTCAAGGGTGGCGGCCTCGCGGGCGAGCTTCCACGGGCGGCGGCGGGCGGGGGGCGTGAGCATGGCACCGAGGCGGACCCGCTCCGTCTCCATAGACATCGCGGCCATGACGACCCAGGGATCGTGGATCTCCATCCCTTCCCCGACGGAGATGGCATCCCAGTAGAAGACCCCGTCCCACCCGGCCTCCTCGGCCTCCCCCGCAAGCCGCGCGACGGTGAGAGGGTCGCCCTTGGTTACGATAAACCCGTACCTCATACCATCCCCCTAACCCCGGGCCCCAAATGCCCGCCATACACGACAACTTTTCCTCTTCCCGAGATAACATAACCCGAAAGAGCAGTTTTTCATCACCATTCGGGAGGAGGAGCGCGTGCGGCGGAGATCCAACCTAGCGAGGCCCGTGTGGGCGTCTGTAGCATCGGCTTTCTTGCTGGCGCTCGTCTTGTTCGCCCCCGCAGGGGTCGCGGCACAGGAGGAAGCGGCGCCGGACACGACGGTCCTGGCGCCCCCCGAGATAGAAGCCGGAGCCTGGGCGCTGGTCGACGCAGAGACGGGACTCTTTCTGGACGGCGAGAACCCGGACGGGGGGTTGCCCCTGGCGTCGCTGACAAAGGTCATGTCCGCGCTCGTGGCGTTCCGGGAGATCGAGGCGGGCGAGGCGAGCCTCGACGACGAGGTGGTTATCTCCGAGGACGCCGAATCCTACGTTGGGCTCGTCTACAGCAACGTGGGCCTCATCTCCGGAGAGACGGTGACGCTGCGGGATCTCCTGGTGGCGACCTTGATCCCCTCCGGCACCGACGCGGTTTATGCTCTCGCGGAGCACCTGGGGGACGGGAGCACGGAGGCGTTCGTCGCCCGGATGAACGAGGAGGCCGCAGCACTCGGGCTCGAAGACGCCAACTTCGAGAGCCCCGCCGGACTCGACACGCCCGAGAACTTCGCGAGCGCCAGCGACATGGCCGAGATCTCCCGGGAAGCGATGGCATACCCGGAGTTCGCCGAGATCGTGGGCCAGACGGAAGCCACCATCAACACGAACAACCGGGAGATCGAGATCTTCACCACCAACAACCTGCTGAACGCCTACGAGCCCGCGACCGGCATAAAAACCGGCACCTCCCCGGAGTCGGGGCCGTCACTCACCGCCTCTGCCGAAAGCGACGGCGAGTCGTACATCGCGGTCGTGCTCGACGCCGAGGCCGAGGACGGCACCCCCGGCGACCGCTTCGAGGACGCCGAGGAGATCCTGGAGTACGCCTTCGGCCGCTACGACCGCGAAGCTCTCATCGCCCGGGACGAGTCCTACGAGAACCTACCCCTCCCCTACCGCCGAGGCGAGACGGTCGAGCTAGTAGCGACGGAGGAAGTCTTCGGCCCGGTCGACGCGGCCTCCGAGGTCGAGCGCCGGGTAACGACCCCCGAGCCTCCCCCCTCGGCCCGAGCGGGCGAGGAGCTTGGCGAGGTCGAAGTGCTCGTCGACGGGCAGAGCGTGGGTAGCAGCCCGCTCGTGACCAGGGAGGCCTACGAGGAGGCCTCCCTGTGGCAAAGGGCGAGGAACGCGGTGACAGGGATCTTCCAATAATCGAGGTCTTCTCTTAGAAGCTACCCGGCGAGGCGTCGGTGACGCCTCGCGAGATGTGAGCGCCCTTATGAGGCGTACTTCTTCGTGGTTCCCTTTTACGGCTCGTCGCGCCTGCCGGCCTCGGCCGGGGGGCTCGTCGCCTCGACGGCGGTGAAGGGTTCGAGGATGTTGTAGGTGTGGGATGCGCCCTTCGGCACCGTCCAGGAGTCACCGGGGGCCAGAAGGGTCGTTTCTCCCCCCAAGCGTAGCTCCGCCCTCCCCGAGACGACGTATCCTACCGTCTCGTACTCGCGTGCGGCCTCGGGCTTGGGCTTCCCGGGCTGCTCTTTCTCCCAGAGGCGCATCGAGACCGACTCCCCGGAGGCGAGATACCTCTGCCCCATCTCGCCCTGGGGCGCCGCCTCTTCGTTCACCTTGTCGACGTTTTTCTCCTCCGACATCACAACTCCTGTCTACTTTTTACCTTACCCCGTGGCATACCCGGGTATCATGATGCTTACTCTTTATAAGAGCAAGCTCCAGGCCTGGTCCACGAAGCGGTAAAAATCGACAGCTCTCCACAACAGGGTGGCCGTGGAGCCAGCGAACACCAGCGTCAAGCACAAGATGAAGACTACGTAGAGCGCTACGAAGACGCGATCTAGCCTGAGCGCCCTTTTCAGCTTTCCCGGTTTATACGGCGGCGAGTTCGGCTTCGCGGCGGCAGAGGCCTGCAAGTGCCTCTCCAGAAAGTAGGAGATCGAGTTGACCCGCTGCGGTGGATAACGTTCGGGTTGCTCGATGATTACACGCCGCAGAGAGCCGATGTCAGCAAGCATCACGCCTCCCATAGCCTCGTAACAACGGAGTTCTGCCCGGCTGAAGCACAAGATAGGCGAGACCCAGAGAGATATGTCCCGGGATTCCTTTATAGCCCGGCTTACGTCTGCGGCCTCCCCTTTAGCTTGCTTGAGTGGATCCTTGCCATACAGTGGCTTGCCGTCCCTCAAAAGTGCCCCGCCCGCACAGGAGATCTCCCCGTCCCAGGATTTCGTTTCGATTGCGAACACGCCTTGCGGCCCGACGACGAAATGGTCGACATTTCCCCTGCCCGAGTACCAATCATGGAAGACATGGAAACCGTCTTTGTGCAGCTTATCCAACTCCTCTCCCACCCTGAACTCGCCTCGTGCACCCTCGCCCCAGGTAGCATTTATGCGGTCCGTCTTCCTATCGATGAAGAGAAGTATGCCGATTACCAGTACAGTCACCAGGTGCGTCGGCCAGAAGCCGATCCTCCCGGGTATCACGAACGCGAATACGGAGATCGGGTACAAAAACGTTGGCACGATGGCGAACGGCAGCCAGGGGAGCATCCCCCTCAAATGTCTGCGCCAGGCATACCCACCGGCCCGGCTTCTAGGCAGTTTATCCATACAACCGTTATCGGCCTGCGACGCCGATAACTTCAATCTGCTTCTTCGGATAGCTCTGCTAGAGGTCCTCCAGCGGCAACTCGAAGATGGTCTCGACCTTTGTGTAGTTTCCGGCGAGGCGCCCCAGAGGGTCGAGGCCGGCCACGTCGATGCGTCCGGTACCACCGTAGAGTTCATCGCGGATGTGGAAGCGGACCATCCTGCCGAGGACGAGGTTATCGGCGCCGATGGGGACGACGCGATCCAGCTTGCACTCCATGCTAACACTTGCCTCACCGACCCTGGGAACCTTCACTACCTCGCATGGTGCGGCGGTAAGCCCCGCCTCCTCGAACTCGTCGGCCCCGGGCGGGTGGTCCTTGGAGGACTCGTGCATCGCATTGGAGAGCGCGAAGGAGACGACGTTGACCACGAACTCCCCCGTCTCCTCGATGTTGCGCAGGGTGTCCTTCGGGAAGGGTTCACCGCTGGGACGCTCGCCCACGCTCACGCACAGCGTCGGCGGGTTGCGAGAGGCCACGGTGAAGAAGCTGTAGGGGGCGAGGTTCGGCACGCCCTCAGGGCTCAGCGTCGAGGCCCAGGCTATCGGCCTTGGCACGACCGAGCCTATGAGCAGCTTGTAGACGCTGTGCGAGTCCAGCTTGGACGGGTCTATGATCACGGTCGCCCCCCTAACCTGCGTGCAACGACCCTCGCATTGTACGGTCGGCCAAGACTCGCTACAGGTAACTCTTGAGCAAGAGGCACGGCACGGCGCAGGCCACCAAGCGAGATCGCCAAGCGGCTCTAGCGAAGGAGCATCCCTTACGCGCAGAGGGGGCCGGTGCCTTCGGGCGCCGGCCCCCTTTGCGTGCGCCTAGCTCTTATCGAGTCCCAAGATGGCGGCGTAGAGGTCCAAGCGGTTCACGATGCCGACTACCTTGCCGCCCTCGGTGACGACTACCGATGAGACGCCGTCGTGTACCATCTTGTGGGCGGCAACGATCTCGCTTCTGCCGACGTCGATACGGGAGACCTTCTTCGTCATGACCTCGCTGACGGGCCGGTCGGCGGATTCGGTGAAGTAGTGGACCCAGGCATCTCCGCCCTCCCGCACGAAAGAGACGTCTTGCATCGTGGAGAGGTACTTGGGCAGTGCGGAGGCAAGGAGGTGACCGTCCGTGACGAAGCCGACGAGGGTACCGTCGTTCTCGACCACGGGGACACCGGGGATATTGTTCTCGAGAAGGACTTCCAGGGCCTCCCGCTCGGTCGCGTCCGGGGTGACGGTCACCGCCGGGTGCATTATCTCTTCGAGCTTTATGTCTCCGCCGCCGTGGCGGGAAGTTCCCTTGTCGCTCATCCTTACCTCCTGTGGTGACCATGCGAGATTATATAATCGTCCGGTTCCAGGGGATCTCAGAGGGGTTGGTGGTTATGGAGGCGGTCTTCGCCGTGGCGCTCTTCGTCCTCGTGCTAGTCATCATCGGCACCGAGGTCATCAACCGCACCGTCGCGGCACTCCTGGGGGCTGCGGTCATTATCTCGTTCGGTATCGTGGAGCAGAGCGAGGCCGCGACCGAGTTCATAGATTGGAACACCATCGGTCTGCTCGCCGGGATGATGGTGATAGTCTCGATCTTGGACAAGACCGGCCTCTTCGAGTACCTCGCCATAAAGAGCGCTCGCTGGGGCAAGGCGCGGCCGGGGCGGATCCTGATCCTGCTCGCCGTCGTCACGGCCGTGTTATCGGCGTTTCTGGACAACGTGACGACCATCATCCTCATGGTCCCGGTAACATTCCTCATCGCCGACGCCCTGGGCATCTCGCCGCTACCGTTACTGCTTACGCAGGTTCTGGCCTCGAACATCGGCGGGGCCGCGACCCTCATCGGTGACCCGCCGAACATCCTCATAGGGAGCGCTGCAGGGCTCTCCTTCGCCGACTTCGTCGTCAATCTCGCCCCGGTCGTGATCCTTACCCTCCCCGCGGTCCTCGCCTACCTCTACCTCGTGTTTCGGAAGGAGTTGAAGGCGAGCGAGACCGCCGAGGAGACCATCATGGGCCTTGACGCCCGTGGCGCCATCCGGGACCCCGTATTGCTCAGGAAGTGCCTCATAGTGCTCGGCGCCGTGATCCTCGCGTTCTTTCTGCACGGCGCACTGCACCTAGAGGCGGCGACCATAGCTCTCTTCGGGGCCGCAGTCCTCTTGCTCTACGCACGCTCCGACGTCGAGGAGGTGCTGCGCGAGGTGGAATGGCCTACCCTGTTCTTTTTCGTTGGGCTGTTCGTGCTCGTCGGAGGGCTGGAAGCTACCGGCGTCGTCGGGAGCATCGCCGAGCTCCTTACGGCGTTCGACGCGACGAGCGCTCTCACCGCCGTCACGATTCTATGGGGGAGCGCGGTCGCCTCGGCGGTGGTGGACAACATCCCGTTCACCGCGACCATGATCCCGGTCCTTCAAGAACTCGCCCGGAGCGAGGGCCTCTCCGAGGCGCAGCTCCGTCCGCTGTGGTGGTCTCTGGCCCTCGGCGCGGACTTCGGCGGGAACGCCACGCTGATCGGGGCCTCGGCGAACGTCGTTGCAGCCGGGATGGCCGAGCGGGCCGGCCAGAGGATCACCTTCGTCAAGTTCCTTATCTACGGTATCCCCGTGACCCTGATCTCCGTGACCGTAGCCACCGGCTACGTGCTGCTCAGGTACTACGCGTAGCCGACCGGTCCTAGACCAGGAACAGCAGCACGTAGACCGTACTGATAGCGATGGCGATGACCGTCAGCGGTAGGCCAACCAGCATGAACCGGACGAAGGAGATCTTGAGCCCATGACGCTCGGCCATCCCGGCGACGACGAGGTTTGCGCTCGCTCCTATGAGCGTAGCGTTCCCGCCGAGGCAGGCGCCGAGGGAGAGCGACCACCACAGAGTCTCCAGGGTAGATGCATCGTACCCGCGCGCCTCACCGATCCCCTCGACGACCGGGATCATGGTCGCGGTGAACGGGATGTTGTCCACCACCGCCGAGGCGACCGCACTCCCCCATAGAATCGTGACGGCGGTGAGAGCGAGGGAGTCCGAGGCGGAGCCGAGATAATCGGCGATGGCACCGATAAAGCCTACCGATTCGAGGGCGCCGACCATCACGAAGAGACCGACGAAAAACAGGATAGTGGGCCACTCGACGTCGCCCAGGCACTCCTCGACGTCGGAGCGACACACGATCATGGCGAGAGCGGCCCCGGCGAGCGCCACCACGGCGGGGTTGAGGCCGGTCAGATCCTGCAAAAAGAAGCCGAGCACGGTCGCCACCATGACGCCCCCCGCCCGCAGGAGCAGGCTACGGTCCGCAATGGACGAGGCCGGGTCCAGCGCGAAGATCTCCCGCTGGTTCTCCTCCGAGAAGCGCATCTTGCGTCCCCAAACAAACCACATGATCGCAAGCGTCACGACCAGCACGACCACGACCGGCGGCCCGAGGTTGACGAT
>JADDPY010000190.1 GCA_016781635.1 Rubrobacter sp. | reverse complement strand
TGCCGCGATCCTTGAAAGAGGCCGTGGGGTTCATCCCCTCGAACTTGAGGTAGAGGCGGGCTCCTATCCTCGCGGAGATGCGCGGCGCCTCTACAAGAGGGGTGTCGCCCTCACCGAGGGTCGAGATCGCCCAGTCCGGTATCTCGGGCAGCTTGTCGCGGTACCTCTTTATTACCCCCTGCCGGCCGGTCGGCGTCCTAACGGTCAAGATCTTGCCTTTCTTGGAGATCGACCCGGCGGGCCCGCCCGCTTCTCGGGCGCCCGGGGGCCGTTTCGTGTAGTGCCGCGCGGCGCAAAACTACCACGGCGGGGTTCGCTGCATCAAGGAAGAGGGATAACACCATCGCGAAGTTCCCCTCAGACGTTGCGGACCGGGGTTCTCTCCGGTCGGTGCGGTGCTGTCCGGAGAGTCGACCCTGGGCCTTCCCTGGTCTCCGTGAGCCGTCGTCTCTCACCGCCTCGACCGGTAGGCCTTCCGCCGAAGGTTCGTCTCGTTCCGAGCCTGTGACGGCGCCGCCGCAGACTCGGAACGCTCTGGTTCTTCACGCTGCTCGGGGCGTCGGTTTTCGTGCCATGCCCTATAATCGCGCGAGGTCTAATTTCCGGGTACGACGGGGTGTGGTCTTGGCCGAAGAGGGCGTCAAACCGAAGAAGGGCTTCGTCGAGACTGCGGCGGGGTGGTTCGGCCTCCTGGGCGTGATCGCCGCCGCCGCGGCCGTCGTGCTGGTCCCCGCCGTCGTGGACCCCGACCTGTTGGCCACGGACCCCACCAAGGCTTACTACCGACCCGAGCTGAGGATGCTCCTGGCGGCTTCGCTGGTGATGCTGGTGGCGGTCGCGGGCGTGCTGGTCCTGGGCAGGAGACCGGTCATCGTCCCGGTACTGGTCCCCGCCCTGGTATTACTCGGCGTCTCAGCTTCGAGCGCGTTCTTCTCTGAGAGGCCCATCCGCAGCCTCTACGGGGACCGCGGCGAGGGTCTACTCTCCCTGGCCGCGGAGATCCTGCTCTTCTACGCGCTGGCGCGGGGCCTGACCTCCGTTTCGCGGGTACGTCTCTTCCTGGCGGCGGCGGTGACCGCGGCGGCCCTCATCTCCGTCTACGGCATCGCCCAAAACTACGGGTTTGACCTGATCTCGGGGTGGGGAAACGCTCCGTTTACGGACCTCGGTAGGTCTTTCTCGACGGTCGGCAGCCCTCTGACCCTCGCGTCTTACCTGACCTTGATGATGGGGGCGAGCGTGGTCCTGTACCTGGGGAGCGCCTCACGGGCCGGCCGGATGACGTGGCTCTTCGCGCTGGCGCTGATCGGGGCGTGCTGGATTTACGCCGAAACCCGGGGGGCTTTGTTAGGAGCGGGGGTAGCCCTACCGGTGGTCCTGTTGGTGGTACGCAGCAGGATGGGGACGGTGCGTCCCCTGGTGGTCCCCATCGCGGTCCTCGTGGCCGCGATGGTGGTGGCGGTCGCGGTGTCGACGGCGCTGGGCTTCTCCACGCTCTCCATCCGTACCTGCGCCGTACTCCTGGCATACCTGGCGCTTGTGGGGGCTTTTATGTGGCTCCTCGACTTCGGGAGGGCGCGGCTCGCCCTCGTCGTCGTCCTGCTGGTCGTGCTAATGGGCGTGGGAGCTACCGCGTTCGCCGCGGCTTCCTCCGACAACCTGGACCTCCCCAAGCTCGGCGTGCCCCGCGACTCTCCTAAAGCAGCTCAAGATGGTGATGTGAGCCTGAAGATCCGGCTGTACGCCTGGCGCGACACCCTCCCCATGATCCTGGACCGCCCGCTGCTGGGCCACGGTCCGGACAGCTTCGCCAGGTCCTTCCGACCCTACATGAGCGAGGAGCTGAGGGACCTGATCACCACCCGTAGGGGCGTCCTCCTCAAGCTGGACAGGGCTCACAACGATCTCCTGCAGGTGGCGGCCACCACGGGACTCCTGGGGCTCGCCGCCTACCTGTGGGTCCTCGTCTCGTACTTTCGCAACGCCTACCGCTACGGGGGTTGGGCCATCGCGGCGCTCTCCGGAGCGGTGCTTGCCTACGTGCTCCAGCTCCAGACGTCATTCCCCTCCGTCGCCACCAGC